>JAJZYC010000173.1 GCA_021806125.1 bacterium | reverse complement strand
GTAGTTTAACAACGATTGAAAATCTAAACTTATAACGGCATCGATATTATTAAGGCAGCTTATCGATTCAAATTTACCCACCTTTATAACCGCATATGTCATACTGTAATTGGATATATTAGACGCAGGTTTGATAAGCAAAGACACGTTGAAGTTTTCATTTTTTAACGAGTAATAAAGAAATTTACTCAGGTAATTTATTTCTTTAAAGTCCGCTCCGTTTAGGATGAGATTATAGTTAATATTTTCCATAAAGTTCTATAGATTAATTTTACTTTCTAACGATTTTTTTACTTTAATTTTTTTACGTTTTTTTGATTTAATTGCATTATGCGGACATATATAGATGCATAATTTGCAGAAATTACAAATTTCAGATTCTATAAATATATCTTTGTTTATATCTATCTTTATAGCGGGGCATTTTGTTTTTTGATAGCAGAGTCTGCAGTCGAATTTTTTGCAAACTGCATTGTTTACGATAAGATAAGATTTATAATTCAAATCTCGTCCGGATTTTGCATTATTAAAACAATCGTTATCTATAAATATTAATGGCGCACTACCTTGCGCTGCATTAAAATCTTTTAGCCCGCATTTTTTTATAATATTTTTTTTAATAGATTTTAAAGCAGGATTTAAAATTAAGTTTTCCGCATTAAAATCATAATCGAATATAGATTTATACACGACAAATACAATCCTGCCGTTTGTTTTTGTTCCGTTATAAATTTTAAGAAATTTGTCTAAATTTTCATAAAATTTTAGCGAAGAAATAAAAACATAAAAATTTTTATTTAAATCTTTCGAATTCATTGTATACGAGAAAAAAATAGGATTATTGTTTATTGCTATATTGTTAAAAGAAAATTTTAAAGCGCTGGATTGCAATAAAGAAAAGCATCCGTATTCTCCGATTAAAACATCGTTTTCCGAATTCCCTATTTTTTTCTCTAGATATGTTAAAAAAGAAAATAGATTGCATCCGACGCAAAAAGTTTTAGGCGTTTTTGAGTCTTTAATCTCGAAGTCGTCGGAACAAAAACCCAACTCTATGCCGCTATTGTTTTTATCCTCTACGACCGATAAATTTTCATAGTTAATTACGTTTTTGTTATTTTTAATTATATTTATAAGTTGAAGATTTAGCAGCGAATATGAGTCGAATATATATATATTCTTATAAAAACTGCCGCATTCGGCTTTTATAATTTCATTTAATTCAAGATAGCTTATCGGATTAAGCAGATAAAATAAAATAATGTCGCAATTTTTAGAAAATTTTTTATTTTCTATTATACCATGAAAATTTTTTGCGTCGGTTAAAATAAGGTTATTTTCGCCTGAATTTTCTGAGCTTTTTTTAAAAAATTCTATATGTTTTCCTGTATTTTTAAACGATTGTATATTTTGAAGGAGTCCTTTATCTTCATCGTTATTTTTAGAATATGCGTCCGCAAGATTTTTTAGAGCGAAATCCGGCCTCGATGCCGTCCTTTCGGTGTATTCTTTTTTTTCTTCAAGAATATATTCGTTCATTACTGAATCGTTCAGATAAAATATAACCGGAAGTTTTAGTTTTTCCGACAGTTCAAAATAATAAGGAATATAATCGATAAAATTTGAAACTTTATAATAGTTATAAACGGGGAAAATACTTTTAAAATTAAAAGAAAATTTTTTTAATCCCTGTTTTTTAAAAAGAAACAGTACCGTGCCGCCTTTTAGCGCTTCATTTTTAACAAAATATTCTTCTAAATGTTCATAATTAAAAAATGAAATATCGTATGCAAAAACCGTAGCCCTGCGGTTAGTTACGGAAAGAGAATAAACTTCAGTCCATAAAAAATCGAGATTATATTCGACGTTTAAAGGAGAAACTGCCGGAATTTCCGGCATTGCCTTTGCAATATTATCTTCTAAGAATATATTACTTATTCCGTTGTTTAAAGTTCTTTTTATTATATATTCAACGCCGGAAATAAACTCGCTGTCAATATTTTTGACGGCGAGTTTATTTCTTTTACCAAAAATTCTCATAAAATTTATTTTATAAATATTATTGCATTAATATTACATTAAATCGATGGGTTCTGCGCCTTCGATTTTTGTTATTTTAACGTTTTTCTTTGCTACGGACATTATAGTAGCAAATACGTTAATGCCGAGCAGCGTAAACATAACTATTGTAAAGCCGTGCAAGAAACCAATATTGGCGATTTTTTCCGGTATATCTTTAAGCACGGCAAAACCGTGAGCTTTTGCATAGCCAAGTTTTGTCGATGAAACTATAAGTCCCGAAATGGCAACCCCGAATATTAAACCTAAAGCTCTCATCATATTAAGAATTCCTCCTGCGACGCCGAGTCTTTCGGGAGGAGCGGAAAGCATAATTGCGCTATTATTAGGCGGAGTAAATATCCCCATTCCGATACCTAAAATGATAAAATCGAAAATAAGCATATAAATATTTACGGAATTGCCCAAAAACGACAATAGAAGAGTAGCTACGGCGCATACGAACATGCCGAGCGTAGTCATAATTCTTGAACCTACCTTATCCGATATAGCTCCCGCAAAGGGCGCTATAATAGCCATAGAAAGAGGAATAGGCGTTAAAAGAGAGCCTGTTGCCGCCGCATTATAGTGAAGTAAATTTTCAAGATAAAAAGGCATAAGGAAGAGGACGGCAAATAAGACGTAATAAGATAGCATGCCGGTAACGTTTCCTGCAGAAAATCCCCATTTTTTAAAGAGTTTTAAATCTATCATCGGATGTTCCACTTTAATTTCCGTATAAACGAAAAGAGGCAGAAAAACTGCGGCAATAACAAAATAAGTAATTATTATAGGCGAAGACCAGCCTAATTTTGTTCCTTCATTGACTGCCAGAACAAGGAAAGCAAGTCCTGCAGCAAAAAAAGAAATTCCAAAGTAATCTATTTTTTCTTTTTTCTTCATATTAGCCTTGCTTGACGGCAGTATAAATAAAGCCATAAACGTTCCTATAATTCCAATAGGCACGTTAACGTAAAATATCCAGCGCCATCCGATAGCCGCAATAATCATACCGCCTACAAAAGGACCTATAGACATAGCGATAGCCTGAACTGAACCCTGAAGACCGATAGCTTTGCCGAGTTCGTTAGAAGGAAAAGCTTGAGTAATTATTGCAACGGAGTTTGCTTGAAGAAGTCCTGCTCCTACCGCCTGAAGAACGCGGGAAAAAATAATGAAATTTGCGTTTGGCGCAATTCCGCAAAGCGCCGAACCGACGGTAAAAACTACGAAGCCGGTATTGTACATCTTTGTTCTTCCGAACATATCTGCAAGCCTTCCGAATAAAGGTAAAAAAACTGTCAGAGTAAGCATATAAGCCATTGCTACCCATTCTATAACGGCCATATTTACCTGAAAGCCTTTTTCCATTGTCGGCATAGCGACGTTAACTATGCTGACGTCTAAAGCAGAC
>JAJZYC010000172.1 GCA_021806125.1 bacterium | reverse complement strand
GATGCCGGGTTCATTCAGAACGGGAGTAAGCGGCTTATCTAGCATCTGGATATATGCGCCTTCGGCAGGCAGATTAGTACCCTTAAATTCTGTGATAAAAATAAAGCGCGGCTATCTGCACAATATGATTTATGAAAGAGATTTAAAGCCTTTAGTTTACGTTTACGGCAAAGTGGTAAAAAGAAGCCCTATGTATGCCAACTTAGATCTTTTTCTGCATTTTTTGAAACATCCTCTTCCTGCGGGATATCATATAAGGTGGGGCGGAGAATGGAATCTTACGCTTAAGGTATTCGCACAGCTCGGCGCGGCAATGGGCATAGCAATCCTTCTTATCTACATACTTTTGGTAGGCTATACCGGTTCTTTTATTATCCCTTTAATACTTATGGGGGCGATTCCTCTTGAAATGATAGGCATAATGCCCGGGTTTGCCATAATAAGGGTTTATTTTACCGCCACTTCCATGATAGGGGCGATTGCCTTGTCAGGCATAGTTATAAGAAATTCTTTACTTTTGCTGGAATTTATTAACGACAGAAAAAAAGAAGGGAATAATATTATAGATTCCTTAGTAGAAGCAGGGGCGATGAGGGCAAGACCTATTATAATAACGGCTCTTGCAGTTATATTCGGTTCGGCGATACTCGTAACCGATCCCGTATGGAACGGTCTGGCATGGGCGCTCATTTTCGGCATGTTAGCCTCTACTACGTTAACGCTAGTCGTAATTCCCGTGCTATATTATATGGTAGAAGGAAGAAGATGGCACAAAGAAGACGTTCACGATAATTTATAAACAATTAATTAAAGAGGTAGATTATGCCAATAAAATTCGATCGCAAAAACGGCTCGTTAGCCGAAATACATATTGATTTAGGCGGCAAAAATACGTTCGATATAACCGGAATGAACGAACTAATAAAAATTTTCGAAGGAAATATCGAAAAAGAAATAGAACTTAAAGCTATTTTGATAAAGAGCTCGAATCCGGATTATTTTGCGACAGGACCTGAAATCAGGGAAATTGCCGGACTCGACAGGGACGGCGCAAGATATTATGTTACCGTTCTGAACGTTATGTGCAGGCATATCGCAGAGTCGCCGGTTCCTGTTATATGCTCCGTGAAAGGCGCCGTAAGCGGTATAGGCCTGGATATCGTATCTTCCTGCGATTTCAGGCTTGCCGAAAAAAAATCCGTTTTTGCGGACCTGTCGTCAAAATACGGCATACTTTCGCCTTCTAATTCGGCGTTGAGGCTTGCTTTCTTAATAGGAGTCCAGAAAGCAAAGGAAATTGTATTGACTTCTAAAAATTATACCGCGGAAGAATTATACAAATTTAATTATTTAACGGCAGTCTTCGGCGCCGATGATTTTGACGGTGGCACGGCTAAATTTTTTAAAGATTTTATAGCACTTTCGACAGATTCCTTAAGACTTAAAAAAAGATTTTTTATCGATTTATGGAAAAATTATTTAAAGAATAATCAAGTTTCTTCCGACGAAATTTTTTCCGAACTTTTAAAGGAAGGAAAAGACTGGAAAAAATCCGTATCCGATTTTCACGGCCATTCCTTGTAGTTTCATAACGCGGTTTTAAAACATTTTTTTATTTTTCCCTTGACAACAATTTTAGAATATTCTATATTTAGAATATACACATAATCGCGGTGTGCTACATCGCAAAGAATTAAAAAAATGGGAAAAATGGGAAAAGAGTTTTGCACGGACGACAAAAACCTCAACAGAAAATGCAAAGATTTGGCAAGCATCTTTAAACTTTTGTCAAATCCAATCAGATTAGGAATTTTATGTATCGTTTGCGACGAAGAAGTCAGCGTAAACGATATATCCTCCGCCTTGGGTAAAACCCAATCCAACATATCCCAGCATTTAGCCGTCTTAAGGAACACTCAGATGGTTGATTACAAGAGGGTCGATAATAAACTCTTGTATTATCTGAAAAATTCCAAAATAAGACAGCTCGTCAAAGACATTAAGGAAATCAAAGATGCGGGAGATTATACCGACTTGAGATTTTCAGGCGATGCCGCCTTAAAATCCGACAGTAATCCCGATATCCGTTAATCGTTATCCGTTTTTAATTTTTTATTATTTTATTGAAAATTTTTAACATTCAGTTGTGCAGGATAAATGCGCCTGAATGCATGGAAGTTTTCGGCATCTTTACGATAAATTTGCGCAAATTTCATAAATATCAAAAGATCGACAAATATTTACACCCCTAATCCCGATTTAGGATTTTATATTCTGGATTCCCGCTTTCGCGGGAATGACTTTGAGAGGATTTAACTTTTAACCAAACGGGTGTCATTCCCGCGTAAGCGGGAATCCAGTGTTATTTAGCATTATAACTTATAAATATTTTTTAAATCGGGATTTGGGTACACCTTAAAAGTTGCGAAGCAAATTGATTAAAGTATATAAATATGAGGAGGTATTTTAAAATGAGCGAAGAAAACAAGAATCCTATTACGGAAGAAATCGAAAGCGCTAAGGGCGGACACTTTTATAAGGAAATTATGAAAGATTTCCGCATTAAAGAATCTCTGCACGGTTGTCTAAACTGCGGAACTTGCGTGGCAAACTGCCCCGCCGCCGCATTTTACGATTACTCTCCGCGCGAAGTCTGTCAGATGATTATAGAAGGAGACGAGGAGACTATCGAAGAGTACATGAAGGGCAAGATTTGGAACTGCGCCCAGTGTTACAGCTGTAAATACAGATGTCCCAAAGAGAATTCCGCCGCGGATATCGTTATGGCTATGAGAGAGATTGCAGTCAGGGAAGGTCTGGCCGCCGAAGCGCTTGCAGGTTATACCAGAATCGCAAAATTAGTTTTAACAAGAGGCAACCAGCTCGCGCCGGATATGCTTTCTCCGGATGCTTTTCCGGACTGGGGTCCTAGGATGATAGAGCTTTCGTCTAAAAAAATGGAAATGAGGGAAGAGCTTTTTGAAGGTTTTCCGGGCATGAATGTCGTCGATAGAGCATGGGCCGCGGAAGATTATACCATATACGAAATGCAAAAGATATGGGAAGAAAGCGGCGCTTTAGAAAAGGTTGGGACCGTATTTCCGTTTTTAGTCGATATAGTTCAGGACGATATGGAAGACAAAAAAGACGAAATGGAAGCAAAAATTCAGGAAAAAAAAGAAAAATTAGAGGCGTCTAAAAAGTAAAGTCTAAAAAGTAAAAAAATACTATAAATTTTGGAGGACATTATGTCTTATGAGATAAACGACGTTAAAACCGGCATAAATCATGCTAAGGGCATGAATTACCATGTGCACGACATCAGGGCCGAAATGAAAAAATTAGAGGAAGAAGGCGAAATCAAGATAGGCCGTATTATAGGGCAGTATAAGGAAGAAGAGGTTATGTACGGCATAAAAAAGAAAGTGCCTTTAGATATGCACTATCAGCATAAGAGCTGCGGACAGTGCGCAAACCTTCCG
>JAJZYC010000009.1 GCA_021806125.1 bacterium | reverse complement strand
CCCTCTCAGCCTGAAAAAGTGCAGAAGCTCTCTCGCATTCATGGTAAAAATAATCTGGGTTTCGGCCGCGTTGGGAAGCAGATACCTTGCATCTTCGGCAGGAATGCCTTTCTCGAGAAAATAACCGTACAGCGAAAAAATATCTTCCACCATTTTGTTGTATTTCGCCAAAAGTTCTGCGTTTCCGGCTATGGAGTCCGGAACGACATACTTAGGGTTCTCTTCTTTGACGTAACGCTGGCTTCTCTGAGAATACGACGCAATGCGGTGTCTTACTAATTGATGCGAAGCGCTTCTTGACAGCTTCTCTACGCCGAACGTAAAGTTAGCATGTTCGAGGACGGATTCGTGTCCGGAAGTCCTTATTCTTTTAATTAATTTCCTTGCTTTTTCTAAACCTTTTTCGCCGTCGTTAAAATCGGCTTCTATCTTTGCGATGCCGTAAGGACTGTAGCAGAGCCGCGCCGCGACAGCGATTGTAATTTCGGGTTTAGAAGTGTAATTAATAAGTTTAACCATTCAAACATATAAGGAAATATTAAAAAATCTTATTTTTTACTGATAGCTGTTTTGGCGTATTTTTTGTTAAATTTGTCGATTCTTCCGGCGCTGTCGACAAATTTTTGTTTGCCGGTATAAAAGGGATGGCATTTCGAGCATATATCGACATGAATTTCTTCGACCGTACTGCCGGTAACGAATTCTTCGCCGCAGGCGCATTTTACCTTTGCCTGATAAATTTTCGGATGTATTCCTTCTTTCATCTTTCCGTAGCTCCTTTTACTTTCGATTTAAAATTTTTAAATATTAAGTTAAACATTATACGATTTTAAAATAAAATTTTCAACCTTTTTTATATCGTCGGGAACATCGACGGGAATAGTGGAAATATTAACGGTTTCTACCTTTATCCTGTATCCGTTTTCTATTGCCCTTAACTGTTCCAGCATCTCGGTTTTTTCCAAATAAGACATCTCGGTTTTGCCGAATTCTAAAAGAAATTCTTTGGTATATCCGTAAAAACCGAGATGCTTGTAGCCGAAAATACCTTTAAAATCCTTCAGTTCCCCGGCCCTTTCCCTGTCATACGGAATAGGGCTTCTCGAAAAATATATGCCGAAATTATTTTTATCGACTATAACCTTGACGTTATTAGGGTCGATAAATTCTTCGTAGGAATAAATCGGGGTTTTGACGCTAGTATATGAAATATCGCTGCTTTCGTTAAAGGGTTTTATCAAAGATTCTATTATTTCCGAATTAACCAACGGCTCGTCTCCCTGAACGTTTAATACGATATCCGCATCGATGCCGCTTACGACCTCTATTATCCTGTCCGTGCCGGTTTGGTGGGTATCTTTAGTCATAACCGCATTCGCCCCGAAATCCCTGCAGGCGTCGTATATCCTTCTGTCTTCCGTAGCTATTATAACGTCGGACAGCAATTCCGACTTTATAACGCCTTCATAAACACGCCTTATCATAGGCTTTCCCATAATTAACGCAAGGGGTTTGCCCTCGAATCTGGTGGATTTATATCTTGCCGGTATAACGGCGACTATTTTTTTCATACAAACATTTTATTATAAATAAATTCAAATTAAAATGATTTTATTTACCCCAAATCACGATTTAGAAATTTATAGATATGGATTACCGAAATTACTTAATAATGTCATTGCGAGCGCAGCGAAGCAATCTCGCTTTAGATTGTTTCGCTGCGCTCGCAATGACTGTTAATCGCTGTGATTAGATATTGGAATTTATTATGTAGTTTCTAAATCAGGATTAGGGTTTATGGTTATTTTTAGTTTTGGGTTATATAAATATTATATCCGTATCCAGCAATAATTTTGGCGAAATTATAAGCGGCTTTCAGGTTTTTGAATTTGCCGAATACGACTTTGTAATAAAATATGCCTTTTACATTTTTTGTCGCAAGATGAACCCCCGGAACAAGTTTTTTAATATCTTTTATTTTATTCAGCGCTTTAGACTTTACGGTATATGCCGCAAACTGAAGAGTATAGCCGGATGCCGGAGGAATATATTTTACGCTCCGATAAACGTTCAGGCGGCTTTTTCCGCCGTATCTCCTGCATTCCGACAGCGGCACCGGTTTCGGTCCGAGATACTGCACCCTTACCAACGCCGTGCCGGGGCCGACCATATTAAGCGCCTTTGCGGCGGCGTATGAGAGATCCATAATCCTCCCGTCCGCATACGGCCCCCTGTCGTTAACGCATACTTCGACGCTTCTGTGGTTTTGAAGGTCGGTTACGTAAGCGTAGCTGTTTAAAGGAAGCGTCAGCGAAGCCGCCGTCAAATTGTACATGTTGTAGATTTGGCCGCTTGCCGTCTCCCGTCCCTGGAAACCCGGACCGTACCATGAAGCGACTCCGACCTCGACATTTCTCGAAATCTGCTTAGGCGGGTAATATCCTGGCGGGCGGCCGTATGACCCCTGCCCGGAACCGCCTCCTATTATATAAGGGACGCAACCCGAAAGCGCTGGGGCGGTTATAAAAACTGAAAATAATAAAAATGCCAGCTTTAATTTTGATTTCATAGCCGTATCTATTATAATTTAATTTTTACTCAATATAAACACTAAACTGCAACCTCCAGACTGCGGTATAAAGTATCTATTGCGTTCTTATGCTAAGCAATATCGCATTTATTTTTTTATTTGACATTATTTAAATTTATACTATATAATAATAATCGGTATTATTTATCTGTTTTTTAAAATTAGCAAGCCTATAAAAGTTCTTATCAAGAGCGGTAGAGGGACGGGCCCTTTGAAACCGCAGCAACCGATAAAAAGTTAAAAATCGGTGCTAATTCCCGCAGGTTTATTCCTGGAAGATAAGAAGAAAAGAGTTTTTAAAAACCTCTTCTTCCGTATTCGCAGGGAGAAGAGGTTTTTTGTTATTACGGCTTAAATAAAAATAAAATAAGATTAAGATAAGGAGAGAAAATGTTCGTTAAAGGCTTAAAGTGCCGCGAATGCGGCAAGGAATATCCCGACAGTCCGCTTTATGTTTGCGATTATTGCTTCGGTCCGCTCGAAGTAGATTACGATTACGATAAAATAAAAAAAGAGCTTACGAGGGAAAAAATAAAATCGCGCGATGCGAATATGTGGCGGTATCAGGAACTACTTCCTATAAAAGGAGAAATAAAAATAGGTAAAAACGTGGGATATACCCCGCTCGTAAAAGCCGATAACCTGGCAAAAGCCCTCGGCGTTAAAGAAATATACGTTAAAAACGATGCCGTGAACTTTCCTACTTTATCCTTTAAAGACAGGGTCGTTTCGGTAGCCATCGCAAAGGCAAGGGAATTTGGGTTTAAAACCGTGGCCTGCGCCTCTACCGGTAATCTCGCTAACTCCGTAGCGGCTCTGGCGGCTTCTTCCGGCTACGAAAGTTTCGTATTTATACCGTCAAATCTTGAAACCGGCAAAGTATTAGGAACTCTTATATACGATACTAATCTCGTAAAAATTAACGGCAGTTACGATAAAGTCAACAGGCTCTGCACGGAAATAGCCGGGAAACACAGCTGGGCATTCGTAAATATTAATTTAAGGCCTTATTATGCCGAAGGGTCGAAATCGCTTACTTTCGAGATGCTCGAACAGTTAGGATTCAAAGCCCCCGACAACGTCGTAGTTCCTATGGCCGGAGGCTCTTTAATAACAAAAGTCGGAAAAGCGATAGACGAATTCGATTACTGCGGTCTGCTCAACGAAAAACCTCATACGAAAATTTTCGGAGCTCAGGCTACCGGATGCAACCCGATTACCGCCACGGTTAAAGAAAAAAGGGAGTTTATAAAACCGGTCAGGACGCCCGATACTATCGCAAAATCTCTTGCGATAGGAAACCCTGCGGACGGCTACTATGCATCCGACCTGATGAGTAAAACCGGAGGATACGGCGAAGACGCAACCGACGAAGAAATAGTCGAAGGCATGAAACTGCTTGCCGCTACCGAAGGCATATTTACCGAAACAGCGGGAGGCGTTACCGTTGCCGTAGCAAAAAAACTTATCGAGAAAGGTTATATAAACAAAAACGAGACAACCGTTCTTGCTATTACAGGAAACGGGCTTAAAACTCTTGAAGCCTTAAACGGTAAATTAAAAGAGGCGCCGGTTATCGATGCAAACTTAGACGAATTCGAAGGGGTTCTTGCTAAAATTAAAAGAAAAAATAAAAACGAAAAAATATAATATAATAAAAAGGAGGATTTTAAAATGCCTATAAAAGTAAGAATACCTACGCCCTTGAGAACCTTAACCGGAGGCAAAGCCGAAGTAGAATCAAACGGCTCCAACATAATAGAAGTCATAAACGATCTGGAAAAAAATTTTTCTGGGATTAAAGAAAGAATATGCGAACAGAACGACCAGGTCAGAAGATTCGTAAACGTATATCTCAACGATGAGGACATAAGGTTTATCGACAACATAAATTCAAAAGTCAAAGACGGCGATACTATTTCCATAATTCCGGCAATAGCAGGCGGCGCGCCCGAAAAAAAAAAGTTTTATCTTAACTATCCGCAGGAAGTAATTAAAGAACCGTTAATTTATCTTGTGGGAAAAAACTATAACGTTATTACCAACATCAGAAGCGCCAGCATATCAAACGATATCGGCATAATAGCGATAGAACTTGAAGGGGAAACTGCGGACATCGAAAAAGCCGTAAAGTTTTTGGAATCGAAAGGCGTGACCGTCGAACCTATAGTTTTAGACGTCGTGGAATAAAAGGCTAACATTGATGTAAAAAGATAGATTACCGTAATAACAAGTCATTCCCGCGTAGGCGGGAATCTATAAAAGCGGAGGAAAAATTTTGGATTTCAGCGAAGAACAGATTAAAAGATACGCAAGGCATATAATACTGCCGGAAGTCGGCGGCGAAGGACAGGAAAAACTGCTTTCGTCGAAAGTCCTTCTTATCGGAGCCGGAGGGCTAGGCGCTCCCTGCGGATATTATCTTGGAGCGGCGGGAATTGGAACTCTCGGAATAGTCGATTACGATACCGTCGATTTATCCAACCTTCAAAGACAGATATGGCACGGAACTTCCGACGTCGGAAGATATAAGGTCGATTCCGCAAGAGATTCCATAGAGCGCATCAATCCCGACGTAAAAGTCGTAACGTATAAAGAAGGCATTAATGCCGCAAATATTAAAGACATAATAAAAGATTACGACGTGGTTGTAGATGCGACCGATAATTTTCCTACAAGATATTTAATAAACGATGCCTGCCATTTTATGAAAAAGCCTTTGGTTTACGGCTCAATATTCAGGTTTGACGGGCAGGCTACCGTATTTTTGCCGGATGAAGGTCCCTGCTATAGATGTCTTTTCCCGACTCCTCCGCCTGCCGGACTCGTTCCTAGCTGTCAGGAAGCAGGAGTTCTGGGCGTTCTTCCAGGCGTAATAGGAGCGATTCAGGCAAACGAAGCCATAAAAATAATTCTGGGCATCGGGCAGACTTTAAACGGAAGGCTTCTTATTTACGACGCCCTCGATATGAAATTTACCGAAATGAAGCTCAGACAGGATAAGACCTGTCCGCTGTGCGGCGAAAACCCAACGGTTTTTGAATTAATCGAATACGGTGACCTGTGCGAATTTAAAAACTAACGATATTGTTATGAAATAATGAATATTCGTCATTGCGAGCGTCAGCGAAGCAATCCACAGTTTAAAAGATTAAAATAATCTCAAATATTTTATGGAGTTAAAAATAAATGTCCGAACATAAAGAAAACAGCGAACTAAATATAAAAGGCGAGATTTGTCCTTTTACTTTCGTTAAATCCAAACTCGCATTGGAAAAGATGAAAAAGGGCGAAATCTTAAGGGTAATAGTGGACTACGAACCTGCAATCAGAAACGTTCCTCGTTCTATGGAGGAACAAGGGCATAAAGTTTTATTCATCAATAAAATTAACGATACCGATTACGAAATTATCGTAGAAAAAGATGGAAAAAAATAGCTCATCGTATATATTCAGTTTTTTATCGAATATCGGCGGCACCGGAGCGGTTCTGTTGAACAAAATAATCGATCCGGCTCTTTCCGGTTCAAAACTGTACGCCAAACTCGAAGGGCTTAATCCGGGCGGCTCGGTAAAAGACAGGCCTGCGCTGTATATGCTTAAAAATGCCTTAGAAAAAGGCTTTATAAAAGACGGAACCTCGATAATAGATTCATCTTCGGGTAATACGGGCATATCGTATGCTATGCTCGGTGCATTTCTCGGCATTAAAGTCAAAATTTACGCCCCTTCCAATATGAGCGAAGAAAGAAAAAAAATAATGCGCTTATACGGCGCGGAATTGGTTATTACCCCGGCGGAAGAAAGCCACGACGGAGCAATAAAACGGGCGGCGGAAGAATACGAAAGAGGCGGCAAAGATATGTATTATATGCCCGACCAGTATAATAATCCTTACAATCCGATAGCCCACTACGAAACGACGGCGTTGGAACTTCTTGAGCAGACCGGCGGAAATATCGATTATTTCGCCACAGGCATCGGCACCGGCGGAACTATACTCGGGGTAGGCAAAAGGCTTAAAGAATATAACGATAAAATAAAAATTATCGCGGTAGTGCCGGACAGCGAAATGCACGGAATAGAAGGCTGGAAATATAATTACTCATTAAATTTTGAAGGCTTCGATGGCAATAAGATAATAGACGATTTTGTAAAAGTCGATACCGAAGGCAGTTACGCAATGCTTAAAAGGCTCGTCAGGGAAGAAGGAATTCTGTGCGGTTTTTCCTCGGGAGCAAACGTTTACGGCATCAAAAAACTTGCCGAAAAATATAAAGGGAATTTTGCTACTGTGCTTCCCGACACCGGGTCGAGATATCTTTCGACGCGTGTATTTAACGAGATTTAAAAACTTTAAATGACCAACGCATAGCAAATTCTAAAAATAAATTTCTAAAAAGACAACTATGGCAATTATAATTCCAAAAAACGAACTGGAAATAATGAAAAAGCATGCCGCCGATATTTTTCCTTACGAAGCGTGCGGCGGACTCCTCGGAATAATCGAAGGAGAAAACAAAATTATCGTAAAAGCGTATCCTGCGGAAAACCGCTACGGCAAGATTACATGGGACAGTTTTGAAATAGAGCCGAAAGATATTTTAGAAATGGATAAATTTTGCATGAAAGAAAACCTCGACATCTTAGGATTTTACCATACCCACCCTAACCATCCGGCAATCCCCTCGAACTTCGACGTCAACGCATCTTGGCCGTTTTACTCATACGTTATTCTTTCCGTAAAAGGCAACGCTCCGGAAAGCGTCGCCGATATTAAAAGCTACCTTATGCCCGACAGAGATTCGACGCCTATTGCCGAAGAAGTTATAATCGGATGATAAAATTCCAGGTATTTTTTCTTTAATTAATTTCGTCTATTAATTTTTCCGCGAGGCTTTCTTTGTTTTCCCTTTTGAAGCTTTTTATTTCTCCCGACTTGTTTATTAAGAAGCCTTCGTTCTCATCGCCGCCGATAATATCTTTGGATACGTCGTTGACAAAAATGTAGTCGAGGGATTTTTCGGCAAGTTTTTTGCGTCCGTTTTCTATTGCGGAATCGGTTTCGGCGGCAAAACCGAAAACTATCTGTCCGATTTTTTTGATTTTGGAAACGGCTTTTAATAAATCTTCGTTTTGCATAAGTTCGATTTGAAGCGTGCCGCCTGCGCCCTTATTGCCGCTTTTTTTAATCTTCACCGGGCTTTTTTCTTTAAAGCCGTAATCGGAGACTGCCGCCGCCATAAAAAGAATGTCTGTTTTCTTAAATTCGGAAAGCAAAACCTCTTTTAATCCGCTGAAATCCGTGCGGTTTATAATTTTTATATGCCTGTTTATATATTTAATGCGGTCGCCGATATTAAGGGCGATAAGCGTAACTTCGGCGCCTGCCTGCACAGCGGCATTTGCTATGCCGATGCCCATTTTTCCGCTTGAACCGTTGGACATAAACCTGACTGGGTCGAGATATTCCCTCGTAGCTCCTGCAGTAACTAAAACCTTTTTGCCTTTAAGCGTTTTTTTTTTAAAAACCGACTTTACGCCGAAAATAATATCGTCTATTTCCGGAAATTTGCCTTCCCCGTAATCGCCGCAGGCGGCGTTTCCGGTTTCCGGCGAGACTACGGAAAAATTAAATGCGCAGAGCTTTTCAAGGTTTTCTTTTAATATTTTGTTCGCATACATATTGGGATTCATCGCGGGAACTAAAATCTTAGGCTTATCCGGCGCAGCCGCGGCAGTCAATGTAATAAGGGTGTCGGCAATGCCCGCGGCAAGTTTGTTAATCGTGTTATACGTAGCGGGAGCTATGAGTATAATATCTGCGAATTTCGACAGAGCGATATGCGAAAGCGGGCTCTTAAAAGCGTCGTCTTCAAAAACCTCCTCCCCGAAAGATTCAAAAATATAAGGAGAGATAAATTTTGCGGCCGAAGCGCTTACTGCGATTTTAACGTTTGCGCCTTCTTTTTTAAGTTTTCTGTATAAATCGACGCTTTTGTAGCACGCGATAGAGCCGGTAATGCATAAAAGAATGTTTTTATTCTGTAACATTTTTTTACAAATACATTAATGGATTCCCGCCTACGCGGGAATGACAAGTTATATTAAATACGGATTAAATTTTCTTTCATATCCTATGGTCGTAGGTTCGCCGTGACCCGGATAAACCTTTAGCGCGTCGTCCAAAACCATAAGTTTATTTTTAATAGAACTGATTATCTGTTCGGAAGACCCGCCTAAAATATCGGTTCTTCCTATGGTATTTTTAAAAAGCGTATCGCCGCTGAAAAGATGCGTATCGTTTATCAAAAACGAGACGCTTCCGGGGGAATGTCCCGGAGTAAAAATAGGAAGGATTTTAATACCTTCAATCTCGATAATTTCTCCGTCTTTTAAATATCTGTCTATAAATACGTCTCCCGTATATTCAAAACCGAGATATTCAGCCTGTTCTTCCAGATTTTTAAGTATATATTCTTCTTCTTTCGCCGCTATTATATCGATGCCGTATTTTTCTTTAAAATAATTATCCATAATAACATGGTCGATATGGCAGTGGGTATTCAATATAAATTTTAAATCGATATTTTCGTCCTTGATTATTTTTTCGATTTTATTTTCCTGCCCGCCCGGGTCTATTATAAAACCCTCCTTTCTGCCATTCTTAGTTTCTTCGGCATTATCGACGTTATCGTTGAATACGATATAAGTATTTACTTCAAAAGGTCCCGCGGGTATCATGTAAAATTTCATTTAATTTCGACCTGTTAATTAATTCTATTTACAAAAAGATTGCTTCGCTGGCGCTCGCAATGACCCAGCAGAATTGAATTCTGGCACTATATTTATATTAAGTACCTCTGAAAAGCGCTTATCAGGACGTCTAGATTTTCTTCGGTGTCGGCTTCTCCGTATATGCGCATTAAGTCTTCCGTTCCGGAAAGCCTCGCCAACAGCCACGAATCGTCGTCGAAGAAGACTTTATATCCGTCCGTAGCGTTTTTGCCGGTAACCGTCCTTCCTTCGAAAACTTTTGGAAATTTTTCCATTTTTTCGTCTATCTCGGCCTTAAACTTTTCTTTATCGACCGGAACGTTAATTCTTTTCGTGAATATCAGGCCAAATTTTTCAAGAAGGCCTTCTACCAAAACTTTCAGGGGTTTTTTGTAATAAGCGAGCATTTCTAAAACCAAAAGACAGGTATAAATTCCGTCTTTGTCCGGAGCGTGTCCCGCTACGGTCAAACCCGACGACTCTTCGCCGGCTATCACGACCTTGCCTTCGGATATAAGTTTGCCGAGATATTTAAAGCCTACCGGAGTTTCTATAACCTTAAAGCCGTAATGTTTTGCTACCCTGTCCACTAAAGCAGTCGTAGCGACGCTTCTTGCCGCATCGCCTTTTATCCCCTTGCCTTCGATATAATAATTGTAAAGAAGCGGAAAAATAATATTCGGTTCGACGAATTCTCCGTCTTCGTCAAGCACGCCGTATCTGTCGGCATCCCCGTCCGCCGCAAGCCCTATGGCGGTTTTCTTAGATTTGCCTTCGTCTTTGCCTTCATTATATTCCTTAACCATCTTTCCCATCTCTTTTAAATTCTTCGCGGACGGGTCGGGAGCAAAACCGGGAGCAAAAAAAGCGTCCCTTTCCTCGTATATTTCTTTGAATTCATATCCGGCTTCTCCGATAATCTTTCCTATCATGCCCTTGGAAGTTCCGTGCATGGAAGTAATAAACGGATATAAATTCCCGCAGTTTTCTTCGATAAGTTTTAAATCTAATTTTGATTTTACGAGTTCCGTATAATAACCTATAAAATCTTCTTCCGTTAATAGTCCGTTTTTCTTTGCCGAGCCGAAATCCATATAATTATACCGCGGTGATTTAAGAAGTTCGTTGGATTTTTTCATTAAGACTTCGGTATCTTCGGGAAGAGCTGGCCCTCCCCAGTCGGGCGAGAATTTTATGCCGTTATAGTTGTAAGGATTATGGCTTGCGGTAATGTTGACCGCGCCTAGAGCTTTTTCTTTTAATATTTTAATTGCGATAACCGGCGTAGGAGTAAAGGTATCGGCAAAAATTACGTTAAAACCGTTGGCGCAAAAGACACAGGCGCTGATTTTTGCAAATTCTTCGGACAAAAAACGCGTATCGTAGCCTATTATTATTTTTTTAGACGGAAAAGAGCTTTTATATTTTTCCGTTAAAAAATCGCAGACCGCCTGCGAAACAAGCTTGACGGATTCATAAGTGAAGTCGTCGGCAATTTTGCCTCTGTAGCCTGACGTTCCGAACTCGATTTCAAAAGTTTTTCCGCCGTTTTTTTCCGCCATTCCCTTCCTCTTATGTTTTTAGATATTTCCGGTAATTTCTACCGGCGCTTAAACATTTCTGGATTACCGCTTCGCTCTCGCGTCTGGCGAAACTCGTGAAGTTTCTTTGAAACTTTCCCGCCTGCGCGGGAATGACGCTAGTATTCCAGGTAATTTTTACCGACAATTTTGACCTTACGACAGGGCGCTTAAGTCTCTTTCGTTTTTCCAGTTTTCTATATCGTTATTAAACTGGTTTAGCAGCGACAGAGCTTCTTCTTTATCCCTGCTCTCGGAAAATATCTCGAAATGAGCTCCTTCCGAGGTCGGATATGCAAGAACCCACCCGCCGGGTTTGATTAATTTTATTCCGTCGATTAATAAAACATTATCGCCGCCGTATTTTTCAAAAAATTTTCTCATTATAAAACCTTTTAATTCAGTAGGGCATGGAACTTTTTTGTATTCAAAATAGGAAGGCTCTATATATCTAAGTTCGTTTTTAATCGAAGTGTTGAGCTTAGCAAGCATCTCAAGCAGTTTTATCGCGGAATACATTCCGTCGAATGCGGGCATGAATTTAGGATAAATATATCCTCCCTCGTTATCGCCCGCAAAGCAAACATTGGAATTGGCCGATTTTTCCATAAGACAGCTAGAAGAATTTTTGGCAAAAAATATTTCGAAGTCATAATCTTTAGCAGATTTTGTTATATTAAAAGAAGACCTGGACGGAATGGTAATAGACTTGTCGTTTTTTTCGGTTTTCATAACTAAAAGCGCCATTAAAGTTAAAGCCGTATTGCCGTCGATATTATCGCCGTTTTCGTCGCATATATAAATCTTTTCACCGCCGTTATCTATAAAAATTCCAAGGTCTGCGTTAATAGACCTGACTATGCTCGAAAGCTCTTTAAGAGATTTTTTAAATTCTCTTTCCGTTTTTGTTATCTTGGTCTGATCTAAATTTGCGTTGAGATGGACCGAGTCTATACCGAGTTTTCCTATTATTGCTGGAAAAATCTTGCTTGAACTTCCGTACGAATAGTCTATGACTATTTTAAATTTTCTCTTTATAATTTTATCGGCGTCTATCGTATTAAGAAAACCGTCGGTATAATATTCCGTTCCGTGCGTCGGATAAAATATCTCTCCCGTATCTTCCGAACCCACTCTCGCATAATCTTCCCTGAAAAACAGCCTTTCTATTTTTTGTTCTCCTAGGGTCGATAAATCTAAACCGTTTGAATCGAAAAATTTTATGTTTAGAAGTTTTTTATCGAAAGGATGTTGTCTGACGTGTATGCCGCCGGAACTTTTGAACTGTTTCGCCTGATACCGGACTATAGAAATAGGGGTATCGCTGAAATCGTTGACGTTGACGCCCACCGAAAGAACGCCGGACATAATGGCCCTTGAAAAAAGACGGGAGGTTTTATGGCTGTCGCGGGATACGGAAATGGTCCTGTTTTTGCCTATCGTCGCCCCGAATGCCGCTCCCAGTTTAGACGCAAACTCAGGGGTAATTTCTAAATTTGCGAGAGCGGTTATACCGTATTGTCCGAATATTTTAGCGCTCCATTTATCTGACCATATTAGACTTTCAGATAATACAGCACCGTCTTCCACGTTTTTATAAGGCCATATTTTGACGTTAGGATTTATAACGGCGCCGTTACCTATACGGCATACGTCGGATATAACGGCGCCGGAGCCTATAAAAGCATTATTCCCCACAGCCGTTTTATATCCCAATACTGCTTCCTGTATATCGCAGTTCGAGCCTATTTTCGAACCCTTGCCTATAACAGAACCGCTTATCTGTGTGGCTTCCCCTATAGTACAGTTATCCCCTATAACGCAATTTTTTATTTTACAGTTCTGAAGAATATGAACGTCTTTTCCGAATATGGAATTTTCGGCGTCGCAGCTTATGTCTATAATGCTCTTAGCGCCTATTTTTAAATTTTTACCGGGAATGTATTCTCCCTCGATATTCAAATCTATCTTTCCGGCTATAATTTCCAACTGGCTCCGCCTGTATTCGGAAAGGGTGCCTACGTCCTTCCAGTAGCCCGACGATATATGTCCGAAAAGATTTTTATTTTCTTTCAAAAGCATAGGAAAAAGGTCTTTAGAAAAATCGAACTCGCTTTTTTCGGGAATCATTTTTAATGCCGACTTATTTAAAATATAAATTCCGGTATTTATGGTATCGCTGAATACTTCGGACCATGTCGGTTTTTCGAGAAATTTGGTAATCCTTCCTTCGCTGTCGGTAATTACTATCCCGAAAGAAAGTGGATTTTCGACTCTCGTAAGAACTATCGTGGCGTCGCTTTTCCTGCTTAAATGAAAGTCTATAGGCCTGCTTAAATTAATATCGGTAATGATATCCGCGCTTATTACGACAAAGTCGTCTTCTTTTATTATATTTTCGACATTTTTTACCGCCCCCGCCGTCCCATAATCCTCTTCGGCAATAACGTATTCTATCCTTACGCCGAAATCGGCTCCGTCTTTAAAATGATTTTTTATTAGTTCGGGTTGGACGTACAGCAGGACAATTAAATCGTTAATGCCGTATGTTTTAAGGAGATTAACGACATGCTCCATCATCGGTTTGTTTGCGATATGTATCATCGGCTTCGGAGCGTTATTAGTTAAAGGCTTAAGCCTTGTTCCGAAACCTCCTGCCATTATGACCGCCTGCATATCTCAATGCCCCTTTTTGTTATTGTTTAGTGCCTATAAGCATAATTATTGTTGCACTTAGCAAATTATTCTATTAAAATTATATCTTAATAAACCATAAAATCAAAACATAAAATTTATGCTTTCCCATATTCTCCGTTTAGATACCGCCCTTTTTTTGTTGATAAACGACAACTTTCACTTTTCTTTATTGAACGATAATATGAGAGCCGTTACATATTTGGGCAACGGCTGGGTTGCATACTGGCTTGTCCTCGTTTATGTTTATTTTTATAATCGTCCTAAATTTAAAGAATCGTTTCTTCTGCTTTTTTTAACTCAAATCGTCCCGGGTATATTCGATATAATAATAAAAAGAGCCGTAAACAGGCCCAGGCCGGTAGTAGCCCTCCACGAACTGATAAAAACGGGCGCTGTACATATAAACCTGCTGGGGAGGCATCTGACCGAACGGTCTTTTCCTTCAGGCCATTCCGTAACCGCTTTCTCGCTCGCCGTAGCTCTTTCTTATATATTTCCGAAACACAAAAAATTATTTTATATTCTTGCGTTTGCGGTCGCCTTTTCACGCGTTTACGACGGAGAGCATTACCCCTTAGACGTAATCGCCGGCGGCATTTTAGGTTATTCATTCGCAAAAATTACTCTTATTATATATAAGAAAATAAGAGGATTGGATTAGTATGAGGTTAATTTTTTAGTTTCTATGTATATTACGATTTTTCTGGCGATTCTTTTAGATGCCGTTTCTATCGCCATTTTTTCCTGTTTATGCGCGGTAAGCGGATTAATATAGTTATAATATGTTGCCCCAGAAGAAAAACCTGCATTCCTGAAAATTATCTTCCCGTTAGTGCCGTACATGCTCACCGTCACTTTTACGGTGAGCATGTAATCCACCGCCGCGGCAACTCCGGTATAAGACATTACGCTGTTCTGTATAGAGGTAATCTTCCCCGTTAAATAGTAAAGCGCGTCGTTTTTATTGGATGTAAACATATCGGATTGTACGTTAAGATAATTTGCGATATTATTGGAAAAATATACCCCTGCCCCGCTCTTATAGGTTAAATTTTTAAAAGGTTTTATGTATATCTGCGAGATATCGTTATATTTCTTAACGGAACCTTCTTTTCCGTTTAAAATCCTGAACCCGCAGGAGGTGGAAAAACCGGCGGCAATTAAAATAAAAATAAAAAGTATAAGTTTATTTTTCATATTATTATGCTCAACAGCTTGTTTTTAACGTATATCGTTTTTTTAATGAGGCTTTTATCTCCGACGTATTTCGCAATTTTTGCGCTTTCCAGCGCAATCTTAAGAACTGCCGGCTCATCCGAATTTATATCCGCAACTATAAGGTCGCGCATTTTTCCGTTTACCTGCACGGCTATATTGCAATTTTCCGGCACATAACCGGCATCTATTTTTTCGGGCCGCGGCCCGTTTTCTATAAAAGAAGCATTTAATATTTCGAACGCTTCGGAGCAAACATGAGGAATAAAAGGATACAGTATTAAAATAACGGAGTTTAAAAAATACTTAAGCAAATATTTATCGGCTTTACTCATAACATCTTTTTTAAAGGCTTCGCCGGTTATAAAGTCGTTAAATTCGTTAATTAACTCCATAGAAGAACTTATGACGGTATTAAAATGATAGCGCCCTTCCATTTCTATTTCCGTTTTCTCGATTATCCTGCTTAATTTATAAATAATTTCTTTAATATTTTGATTTATATCGTTTGTTAAAGTTTTATAAATAAAAGGTTCGGAATTGTCCTGCAAATCCTTAAGGATTTCCGACCCAGCAATTACCGTTCTGTAAAACCTGTTAATAAATCTGGAAGCGCCTTCTACTCCGGAATCGTTCCATTCAAGGTCTTTTTCGGGCGGAGCGGCAAAAAGGACGAACAACCTTACGGTGTCGGCTCCGAATTTTTTAATAAGCCCGTCGGGGTCAACTACGTTGCCTTTGGATTTCGACATCTTTGCGCCGTTTTTTACCACCATTCCCTGCGTTAAAAGATTTTTAAACGGCTCGTCTAATTTAAAATACTTTAAATCCCTTAAAACTTTAACGAAAAATCTTGAATATAAAAGATGCATTACTGCATGCTCGACTCCGCCTATGTATTGGTCCACGGGCAGCCAGTAGGCCGCATCCTCATCTTTGAAAGGGACTTCTTCTTTCCTGTCCAAAAGTGTATATCTTAAAAAATACCACGAAGATTCCACGAACGTATCCATAGTATCCGTTTCGCGCTTCGCGTTGCCGCCGCATTTAGGGCATTTTACGTTTACAAACGATTCGAGCTTTTTTAAAGGCGAAACTCCTTCGCCGGTAAAAGTGGCGTCTCCCGGAAGCACTAAAGGCAGGTCGCTCTCGTTTAAAGGTACTGTTCCGCATTTTTCGCAATATACTATGGGTATAGGGCAACCCCAGTATCTCTGCCTCGATATTCCCCAGTCCCTCAGCCTGTAATTAACAACTTTTTTGCCGAACCCCTCTTTTTCGGCATACTTGGAAATTTTTTCTTTTGCTTCTTCCGAAAAAAGTCCGTCAAACTCCCCTGAATTAATAAGGGTTCCGGGGGCGGTAAAAGGCAGTCCTTCCGATTCTTCGGCATTTTCGCTTTTATTTCCTTCCTGCGGCGCAGCGGGTTTAATTACCCTTATTATTTCAATTCCGTATTTTTCGGCAAATTCGTAATCGCGGGCGTCGTGAGCCGGAACCGACATTATGGCGCCGGTTCCGTAATCCATTAAAACAAAGTTTGCTATAAATACCGGTATTTTTTTTCCGTTAAAAGGATTTGCGGCGTAAGAACCGGTAAAAAAACCGTCTTTTTCTGCAATATCCTTAGAGATTAACGAATTACGGGTAATTCTTTCCAGTTCGGCTGTTTTTTCGGCAGTTTTAATCAATTTTTTTGCAAGCGGATGAAACGGCGACATTGCAATATAAGTAGCGCCGAATATAGTATCGGGACGGGTAGTAAATATTTCTACACAATTTTCGTCTCCATTATTTTCGTCCGAATCGACTATTTTAAAATTCACGGTTAAGCCGGAGCTTTTTCCAATCCAGTTCCTCTGCATAGTTTTGACTTTATCCGGCCAGCCGTCCAATCCGTCCAAATCATTAAGCAGTTCTTCGGCATAAGCGGTTATTTTAAAAAACCACTGCTCCATATTTTTTATATTTACGTTACTGCCGCATCTCCAGCACCTGCCGTCTTCCACCTGTTCGTTGGCAAGGGTAGTATTGCAGGAATCGCACCAGTTGACGTTGGAAATCTTTTTATAAGCCAGACCTTTTTTAAACATCTGCAGAAAAAATAACTGCTCCCACTTATAATATTCCGGGTCCGAAGTTATCACGAGCCTGTTCCAGTCGTATGAAAACCCGAGCTCTTTCAGCTGCCCTATCATATAATCTATGTTATTTTTGGTCCAGAGAGCGGGGTTGGTTTTATTTTTAATCGCGGCGTTTTCTGCGGGAAGTCCGAAGCTGTCGAATCCTATAGGGTGGAGCACGTTAAAACCTTTTAATCTCTTGAATCTGGCAACGGCATCTCCTATGGCATAGTTCCTGACATGTCCCATATGAATTCTGCCCGAAGGATACGGAAACATTTCTAAGCAGTAAAATTTAGGTTTATCGCCTGCGGTGTTCTTTACGGAAAAAGTATTTTCCTTTTCCCAGAAAGACTGCCATTTGCTTTCTACGCTGTTAAAATCGTAATTTTTATCTTCCGAAATTTTCATTTAAATTAAATTAATATTCCAAATTTTAAATATATTTTATGACCGATATAAAAAGCAGTATAGTTCCGACGACAACAGAACTGTCCGCTATATTAAAACTCGGCCAGTGGTAGCCGTAAATGTGAAAATCCAGGAAATCCACCACGTATCTCTGAAAAATCCTGCTTAAAAGATTTGAAAATGCGCCGGAAATAATTAAAGAAGAAGATATTATAAATAAGTTGGAATTAATTTTCGTCTTGAATAAAAAGTATGTTACGGCCGCAATTATTAATGCAGTAAGAAATATTATAAACAGGTCGGAATAGCCGCTCATAAATCCGAAAGCAACGCCGGTATTGTCAATATGGACTATGTTGAAATAATATTTGATTACGGTTATTTTATTAATTAACGATATTCCGTTATTTATAAAGTACTTCGATAATTGGTCTGATATAAGAACGGGGATAAAAACGGAAATTAATACGATTAATTTTTTTTTCATTAATTAATTATATTTTTACGGCCTGCTGTTTTAAATTATTTTTTTTGGAACAGTCTATTAACGCTTCTATACCCGGCAGTTTCTTTCCTTCCAGAAGTTCTAGAAACGCTCCGCCTCCGGTAGAAACATACGACATTTTTGCAAATTCGCCCGCCCTGTGCAATGCAACGTCGGTATCTCCGCCTCCTACTATCGTTAAAGCATAGGCGTTTGCAACGCTTGAAACCAGGGCAAAAGTTCCCCTGCTGAATGCATCCATTTCAAATACGCCCATAGGCCCGTTCCATACGATAGTTTTAGCATTCTGGATAGCTTCCGTAAAAAGGGTAACCGTTGCAGGACCGATATCCAAAGCCATCCAGCCTTTAGGAATTTCCTGTATAGTCGTAACCTTTGTTTCCGCGTCGGGCGCTAATTTGTCTGCAACGACCGCATCGACCGGGAGATAAAGTTTTATTTTCTTCTCGTTTATTTTCTCAAGAGTTTTTTTGGCGTATTCCAGCATTTCATCTTCTACTAGCGAACTTCCCACGTCGTGCCCTAACGCTTTAAGGAAGGTATTGGACATCGCCCCGCCGATAATTAATTTGTCTATTTTGTCGGCTAAATTAGACAGAACCTCTATTTTTCCGGAAACTTTTGCTCCTCCGACGATTGCCACAAAAGGCTTCATAGGATTTTCAACGGCTCTCGTAAAATAATTTAACTCTTTCCTTATCAGAAAACCTGCGGCGCACGTATTTACGAATTTTGTAACCGCGACATTGGAAGCATGCGACCTATGGGCGGTGGCAAATGCATCGTTGACGTAAATATCGCAGAGAGAAGCTAATTTTTTGCCGAATACATCGTCGTTGCTTGTTTCCTCCGGATAAAACCTTAAATTTTCGAGAAGTATAATATCGCCGAAACCGGCTGTTTTTACTGTATTTTCCGCAAGTTCGCCGATGCAGTCTCCCACGAATTTAACTTCTTTGTCTAAAAGCCTGCTCAGCCTTTTTGCTACTACTATCAGCGAAAGTTCGGGAACTTTTTTACCTTTTGGCCTTCCCATATGCGACATTAAAACGACTTTCGTGTTTTCGTCGAGGCAGTAATTTAAAGTGGGGAGAACTGCCCTTATGCGCGTATCGTCGGTAATATTGCCGTTCTGGTCGAGAGGAACGTTAAAATCTACTCTGATAAGCAGGGTTTTATTTCTTATGTCTATTTCATCGATATAAACAATATTGTTCATCCAGGATTTTCCTTTCCTTATTTCATCATAAAAACGGCCATTTCGGCAAGCCTTGTCGAATATCCCCACTCGTTATCGTACCACGCAAGAACTTTAACAAGGTCGTCTCCTATAACTTTCGTGCTTAAAGAATCGACTATGGAAGAGTGCGGGTCTCCTATATAATCTATGGAAACCAAAGGTTCTTTGCTGAACGCGAGAATTCCTTTGAGATAAGTTTCGGAAGCTTCCTCTAATTTTGAATTGACTTCTAAAATGGAAGTCTTTTTAGAAACTTTGCACACAAGGTCGTTAATGGAAACATCGGGCGTAGGAACCCTT
>JAJZYC010000171.1 GCA_021806125.1 bacterium | reverse complement strand
AAATATACAAATGCTTAATATAGACATTCTGGAAAACTTAAGAAGATTTAATAAAATTGCCAAAGCGAGGGATGAGGTAACAGGCAAGCATACCCAGAGGATAGCATTTTATTGTAAATTACTTGCAAAAGCTATGGGGCTTTCTTCCGATTTCACCAATGATTTATTTTTCGCATCGCCGATGCACGACATAGGCAAGGTCGGTATCCCTGATAATATCCTTTTGAAGCCTGAAAAATTAACGGAAGAGGAATTTAAGATAATGAAGACCCATTGCGAAATAGGCTATAAAATACTTAAAGATTCCAGAAATTATAAAAAAGATTGCATTTTTAATTTGGCGGCGGAAATAGCTCTATCCCATCATGAAAAATTCGACGGTTCGGGCTATCCTAACGGGTTAAGAGGAAAGGATATACCGATATCCGGAAGAATTACGATAATTGCGGATGTTTTCGATGCTCTAACGAATGAAAGGGTTTATAAACCCGTATATTCGATTGAAGAAAGCATAAAAATTATGCGGGATGAAATGTCTCCGGGCAAAGCGTTCGACCCGGATATTTTTAATGTTTTTATTAAAAATATAGACAGTTTTAATTCTATAAAAGAAAAACAAGGGAAAATATGAACAACGATAAAGGGTTTATAATTATTCCAATCTTAATAATCTTAGGCATTACGGCAGCTGCCGGGATGTATTTTTATAAACCGGTTAAAACAAATGCGTCGAGCATTAATGTTAAAAAAGAAAATCAAAAAATAAGGGAACTTATCTCTATGTATTATTTAAAAAAGAAAAATATAGAAGTTATTAAAACAAAAAAAATAAAACAACCTGAGAACTCGCAGAAGATTGTTAAGACAAAGACAAAAAGAATTTACAAAGTAAGGCCGCCGAAAGTTTTAAAACCTTCAATATTCGGCGACGAAAATACGGTTCCATCCGTCAGCATATACGCCAACAAAATGCCTTTATGGAGGGTTATCGAAAAACTTAACGAAAAAACGGGATATTACTTTATAGCGAAACATATTAATCTTGCCCGCTCTGTAACGATAAATCTTAACTCGATAAACCTTGCGGTATTGCTGAATAAGCTTTTCGGCAGATCTTATAAAATATTTATATACCCTTCTAAAAAAGAGGTAATAATTAAAAAATGAGCAATTATATTTACGATTCATATATAGACAGGTTTGAAGGTTTAAACGATATGGGCAGTTTAGTAAATTACGACTCGCCTGCCGCCCAAAGTTTTTTAGCTTTTTTATCACGAGACATAAAGATAAAGCCGTATAGATTTAAAGCAGGAGACTATCAGAAATTTATTAAGAAATTTTCTGAAAGGCGGTCTGTATCGGTTTGGAAAGCCGAAGACGCTTATATTGTATTTTATTTAGAGAATACGATAATTCAAGATATTTATAATTCCTATAATTCGTATCCGTTTCCTTACCAGGTTTTATTCTTAAAATATTTAAAAAGCATTAACCATACGGCTTCTACGAATATTTTTTTAGAGAGAATAGAAGATAAAGCCGTAAGAATGACTATAATTACCGAGAAAAAAGATATAGCTACGGATATTACGAATATACAGTCTTTTAAAAATCAAATAGACGAAATGATAAATTCGCTAAACAAAAAAGGTTTCGCTAAAATCAATTTTTTTGTGCTTGATAAAACGCTTATAGGATTTTTAGACGCGGAACGTGAACCGGCATTGATTTCATATTCCGATATTTTTGCGATGTTCGAGGATTTAGACCCGTATATTTTTAGAGAACCGAAAGAAAACATTAAAAAAAGGATTAAAGAAAAAAATCTAAAAGATACGCTGTTAATTGCCGTTTCAGCTTTAATGCTTGTTTTCTCGTTTGTCGTCTTTAAAAACATAAACGACAAATTGTCTAATTTTTCTTCAAAAATAAACACCGCACAAGCGAAAGACGATTTTTTATTTAATAAATTAAAAAAACTTTCAAGCGAAAGATTCTTATACGTTTTATCCAATCAGCCGCAATATTCGAAGGCTCTAATAAATATTTTTTCTAAGTTCCCGGCAGGCGTGAAAATTAAATATGTAAAAGTTATAAATGCTGGCGGAAAATACGGAATAACCGGCATAGGATATACGTCGGGCGGTCCGGCGAAATTTGTAAAAGAATTTAACGAGCTGCAAAATAATTTAAAGGGAACCGGTATAGAAGTTACGAGTTATATTAATAAAGCGGGTAAACCGTATTTTTATTTTCAGGGGCGCCTATGAAGAAAATAATATCTATAATAATCATACTCTTTGCGGTTTTTCTTATTTTTAAGATAGTTAAAATTTATCCGCGTTATCAATACGAAAAAGAAAATTATGCGGCGCTAAAACAAAAACAAACTAATCTGAACTCCGAAATAATATTAGTAAAGAAAGTAGAAATACCTAAAACCGTTTATGGCTCCCATCACCTTACGACCTATCTTTTTACTTTCTTAAGCTATATTAATTATTTAAATTCAAACGGTTTTAAAATAAAGGTTGATTTAATTAAAGTTCCGGTTTCCGTTATCACCCCTCAGAACATGACCGGCGGCGGGAGACCAGGGTTTATTCCGGCTTCCCGTCCGCTTCATGTTTTTAATAAAATAAAAGGACAGAATAAAAAAGAGATAGTTCCTGCCAGTTTCGGACAGATAAAAAATCTATCTTACTATATAGGAGATTCTAATACTTTTTACGGATTAAAAAAAATCGGTATTCGGCTTAAAGTAACTAAATATTATTCGATGAAAGAATTTTTCTTAATTTTAAACAATATGCGTAACCTTTTTCCGGCAAAAATAAATTCTATAAGAATATCAAGGAAGAGAACAAATATAACCCTTAATTTATACGGAGCATAGTTATGAAATTTATAAATCTTAAATCGCTTTCGAAAAAGAAAAAAATAACGCTTGTAGCGTTATCGGTTTTATTTGCAGCAGCTATAGCGGCTTTTTTACTAAAGCATAAACCGCAGCCAAAACCGCCCGCATTTTCTTCGTTTTTAAAACATTCCGTAAAAGCTACTTCGGGGAATATTAGTTTACCCTTTTCTACCGCTCCAGCGCCTGCAGGGACGGGGAAAATAAAAATACCGGCGCAAAAGCCCGTCATTTCAAAAAAACAGAATAATAAATTAAACGATTTATTCAAGTTAAAACCAAGAAAGAAATATTCACCGCCCCCGTCTTTAAATAATATGCCTGCAACACCTTTTCCGTCTGGACAGGGGTATCCAAATATAAATAATATTCCCAATGCAATTAAAAATATCCAGTCGCAATTACCCGGTATCGCCCAGGTTTCCAAGCAACAAAACTTCAAAGTATTAGGTATATCGGGGCGAAACGCCGTTATTCAATATCGAGGCGGAGATTTATACCTAAAATCCGGCGAGGCTTTCGGAAGTTGTTTTGTAATAGAAATTAGTTACTCATCGGTTAAAATATCGTGCAATAAAATCGCACGGAGTTACCCTGTTTTATTCGGCGAAAATAATAACGGCAAAACAAACCTTAACCAGATTCGTCCCCCTAAAGTTAAATGAGGAGCTTTAATATGAAGATTATTAAAACAAGCAG
>JAJZYC010000170.1 GCA_021806125.1 bacterium | reverse complement strand
AACGATACTATAAGGGATTTTGTCGTAGGAACTGGAGAAATAGACGAAAGTAAAAAGACCCCTTATGATGTAGCAATACTCGGCGATTATAATATCGGCGGGGATGTCTGGTCGTCGATGAAAATATTTAAAGAAATGGGCTTAAACGTTGTTGCCCACTGGTCGGGAGACGGTTCCATAGAGGAAATGAAGATAACTCACGGGGTAAATTATAATCTTCTGCATTGTTACAGGTCGATGAATTATATAGCGAGGCATTTCGAAGAAAAATTCGGCATACCGTGGATTGAGTATAATTTTTTCGGTCCTACCAAAATAAAAGAGAGCATAAGGAGCATCGCAAAATTATTCGACGAAAACATTCAGGAAAAATCCGAAGAAGTTATTAAGTCGTATGAACAAAAAATGCAGGAGGTCATAGATAAATACCGTCCGAGATTAGAAGGCAAAAAAGTAATGATATTAGTCGGAGGTTTAAGGCCGCGTCATATAGTCGGAGCTTATGAAGATTTAGGAATGAAAGTCGTATCTGCGGCATATGAGTTTGCCCATACCGACGATTATGAAAGAACTACGAAAGAATTAGAAAACGGAGCAATAGTTGCCGACGATATGAACGAATACGAATTCGTCGAACTTGCAAACAGGCTTAAGCCCGATTTAGTCGCCTCAGGCATAAAGGAAAAATATGTTTTCCAGAAAATGGGGATACCGTTCAGACAGATGCACTCATGGGATTATTCCGGACCCTACCACGGTTACGACGGATTTGAAATATTTGCGAAAGATATGGATCTTGCTGTAAACAGCCCGTCATGGAAATTAGTGAAGCCGTCATGGAAAAAATAAAAGAAATAAAATGAAGAACTCCTGTCATTCCTGCGTAAGCAGGAATCCAGAAGCCCTATAAATACTTGTTATTAAAATTATACCGGAGGTTTGATTATGGAAAAAGAAGAGGTTAAAAAGATAAAAGACTGGATGAATACCGAGGAATATAAAGAAAAAAATTTCAACAGGAAAGCAATAGTAATAAATCCCGAAAGGGCGTGTCAGCCGCTTGGAGCGGTACTTTGCGCCGCAGGCTTTGAAGATACTATGCCTTTCGTTCACGGTTCCCACGGGTGCGTCGCCTATTATAGAAATAATTTATCCCGCCATTTCAGGGAGCCTTTTGCGGCGGTTTGCACGTCTTTAACCGAAGACGGTGCGGTTTTCGGCGGGCAGGCAAACGGATTAGAGGGGTTTAAAAATGCAACCGCCTTATATAAGCCGAAAATGTTTGCGATATCTACGACGTGTATGTCGGAAATTATAGGGGACGACCTTGGTTCTATCGTAGGCAATGCAAGAGAAAAGGGTTATTTATCCGAAGATATATCTGCGCCGTATGCAAATACGCCGAGTTTTGCCGGCTCGCATCTCGAAGGTTACGACAGTATGCTTAACGCTATAATCGAAACTCTGGGCAAAAAATCTGATGCCGGCAAAACCGATATAATTAATATAATTCCGGGCTTCGATACCACTATAGGAAATATTAACGAAGTTAAAAGAATTTTAAAAATTTTCGGAATTAATTTTCTTGTTCTTGCCGATTATTCCAATACCTTGGATAGCCCTTTAAACGGGGAGTATAAACTGTACCCGGACGGCGCCACAAAGCTCGAAGACGTTAAAAATTGCGTAAGCAATAAAGCGGCTATCGCCATGCAAAAATATTCTACAAAAAAAACGGCGGCAATGCTTTCCGAGAAATTCGGCCAGGACGTAAGAGTCGTTAAAAGCCCAGTAGGAATAAACTATACCGATGAATTCTTAATGACGCTTTCCGAGCTTTCGGGAAAAGAAATTCCGAAAGAGCTTGAAGACGAAAGAGGAAAGGCGGTAGATTCTATGACCGACGCACAGCAGTATATACACGGGAAAAAATTTGCGATATTCGGAGACCCCGATATGCTTATCGGACTTACGAGCTATCTTCTCGAAATGGGTGGAATACCGAAATATATTTTATGTTCAAACGGTACGGAAGATTTTAAAAAAGAAATAGAAGATTTATTTTCCGCTTATTCGGAAAATGAGGGCGAAGTTTATATAGATAAAGATTTATGGCACTTAAGGTCTTTAGTGATGACTTCGCCGGTAGATATGTTCATAGGCCCTTCGCACGGCAAGTTTGCGGCAAGAGAGGCTAAAGTTCCTCATATAAGAATAGGCTATCCGATATTCGACAGGGTTAATATCCACAGGTATCCGATTTACGGCTACAGCGGGGTAATTAATTTAACGACATGGATAGTGAATAAATTTATAGATATATTGGACGATACATGCGACGATGCCCATTTCGAGCTTTTGAGGTAAATTTTAAATAAAGGAAGTGATATAAAATGCGCTTAGCGGTAAAAGAAGAATTGTTTGACGAACCGTCTTGCGAACATAACGGCGTTGCAAAGGAGAAAAAAGCATGTAAAACTGCGGCACCGGGGTCTTCGACCGGCGGATGCGCTCTTGACGGGGCATATATTGTTTTAAGTCCTATAAAAGACGCATTAAACATAGTCCATGCGCCTATTAACTGTCTCGGAAACAGCTATAACCAGAGGACGTCTAAAGCAGTAAACGGAAAAGATTACTATATGTACGGTTTTACGACCGCAATGAATGAAAACGACCTTATTTTCGGCTCTGAAGACAAGTTGAGGCGCGGAATAATTTATGTTCATAACAGATTTAAACCTAAAGGAATATTCGTTTATAACACATGCGTGCCGGCGCTGACTGGTGAAGACGTCGAAGGGGTTTCGAAAGAGCTTTCCGCCAAGTTTAAAATCCCGGTCGTTCCTGTTTTCTCTCAGGGGTTTTCCGGCAACAAGAATCTCGGAAATAAAATTGCGGGCGATGCCCTATTTACCCATATTATAGGAAAAAAGGAGCCCGCGATAGATTTGCTGGGAGATTTTAATATTAATTTAATAGGAGAATATAACATAAAAGGAGAACTCTTTTTAATAAAAAAGGCGTTAAAATCTATCGGGCTCAATGTTCTTTCGACTATTACCGGCGATTCCACGATAGAAGAAATAATGTATTCTCATAAAGCAGAACTTAACGTCGTAATATGTTCTAAAGCTTTGGTGTATCTGGCAAGAAAAATGAAGGAAAAATTTGGTATTCCTTATATCGAAGAATCGTTTTTCGGCATGACGTCAACCAATAAGGCGGTTACCGATATAGTAAATTCCATCGGAAATATGGAACTCGTAAAAAAGGCAAAAGATTATATTAAAATCATGACGAAAAAAACCGAAGAAAAAACTTACGAATACAAGAAATTTTTAACGGGCAAAAAAGTTCTTTTATATACCGGCGGGGTTAAGAGCTGGTCTTTGATTTCCGCCTTAAACGACTTAGGTTTGAGGGTTATCGCCACGGGAATTAAAAAAAGTACCGATGAAGATAAATTAAGGATAATAAAGGAATTAGATAAAAACGGAAATATAATAATGCTCGATAACGGCAATCCCGTAAATCTTATTAAAACAGCAAGAGAAAATAATGCCGACATCATACTTGCAGGGGGGAGGAATCAATATACGGCAATAAAATCCCTCATT
>JAJZYC010000169.1 GCA_021806125.1 bacterium | reverse complement strand
AGGAATGCCGTGAAATATTCGGATAAAGTAATAGTTATAGCCAAATGGATTCAGGATTATATCGAAAAAAAATATAAGAGAAACTCTTATTTTATTCCGAACGGCGTAACGCTGACGGATGTAAAAGCCTGCAACTCAAGCGGCAGTTTGATTTTCGAAAAGTTTGACATTAAGCCTGGAAAATATATTTTTACCGCCGCAAGGTTTGTTCCGGAGAAGGGATTAGATGATTTAATTAATGCTTACGGGCTCATCGCCGGCCCCGAATTTAAACTCGTAATAGCAGGCAGTGCCGACCATGAAACAGGTTACTCCAGAGAGCTTAAAAATCTGGCGCATAAAACCGAAGGTGTGGCGCTTACCGGAACTCTGTATAAAGAAGACATTTTTAAATTATATGCAAATGCAAAGTTATTTGTTTTACCTTCCTATTATGAGGGATTCCCTATATCTCTTTTAGAGGCTTTAAGTTTCGGAGTGCCGGTTTTAGTGAGCGATATTGCGGCGCATAAAGAGATTTTACTTCCGGATTTCAGGTACTTCCGCACGGGGAATATCAGGGAATTATCAAAAAAGATTGAAGAATGTTTTAAAAAAGGCATAGACGAGAACGAGAAGGATAAATATATAAATCTAATTAAGACTTACTACAACTGGGATATGATTGCGGAGAAAACCTTAAGCGTTTATAAGGAGTGCGTCGGTGATTGATATTTTGTTATCGACCTATAACGGGGAAGCATTTTTAAGAGAGCAGCTGGATTCAATTTTAAATCAAACTTATAGGGATTTTAAACTCATTATAAGGGACGACGGTTCAACTGACTCAACCGTAGATATTATAACGGATTATGCCCGTAAATATCCTTCGGAGATAATTTATATTAATGGTATTTATTATAAAAATAGGGATAATCGTGAAGGCGGCGGCGGTAAAAATAACGACGGTAATGAAAAATGGCATCTGGGTTTTAATTTAAGTTACAATGAACTTTTGAAATATTCGACATCGGATTACATTATGTTTGCCGATCAGGATGATATATGGCTTCCTAAAAAGATTGAGGTTAGCATAGGAAGGATTAAAGAGCTTGAAAAGAGGTTTCCCGATAAACCCATATTAGTCCATTCGGATTTGACTGTTGTAAACAAGGATTTAAAAATTATAGAAAATTCTTTTTTTAAGCATATAAGGATAAACCCGTTTAAAAACTCTTTAAACAAGTTGATTATGCAAAATACGGTCACGGGATGCGCGATGATAATAAACAGGAAGCTTGCCGGTATTGCTCTGCCTGTGAGCGAAGAAGTTTTTTTTTACGATTACTGGCTTGCTCTTGTTGCAAGGTTATTCGGCGTTATAGACACGATAAACGAACCGCTGGTTTTATACCGTCAGCATGGTTCTAATGTTATAGGGGCAGGCGCAAATAATGTGAGAAAACTTCTTAAAAAGACAGGTGTCGTAAAGGATTTATACAGGCAGGGATGTTTGCTGTATAACAGATATTATAACTATAATGATTATGAGGATAAAGGCTTAACAAATAACGATAAAATGATTTTAAAAAATTTTGTAGAAATAGGGAGTGCGAATATTATAAAAAAAATTTATATAATTTTTAAATATAAATTTTTCAGGCAGGGGTTTAAAAGAAATCTGGTGATTATATTGGGAGCTATTTTATTTAAATTTTAAAAGCAAATCAGGAGATAATTTTCTTGACAGCAATATTACATATAATTTATTATAATGCTAAAATTGAGCGCAAAATAAAATCATTAAACGAAACCTAAAATATGGCAATAAAAAATTTAACCGAAAAGATTTTCCCTATCGGAAGTTTGAGAAGAACGACTATTCAATTTTTTATTGCATTTCCGCAATTAGTTAAACAATACAGCTTAGGTTCAATTATTTTTTATTTTAAAAGATACGGCATAAAAGGTTTCTTTCAGAAATTAGCTGCTAAAGTCGGCGGAAGCAGCTTAAACTTAAACACGGATAGACTATATAAATTATGGATAGAAAAAAACGAGCCTAAAGAAGAAGAACTTTTAAAGCATAAAAAGAAGGTCTTCAATAATGCGCCGTTAATAAGCATAGCCGTTCCCGTTTATGAAACCCCGCTTAAATTTTTAAAGGAAATGCTCACTTCCGTTGTTAACCAAACATATTCTAACTGGGAATTGTGTCTGGCTGATGGCGGAAGCAAGGCGCAATATGTAAAAGAAATATTAAAAGAATATGCCGTTCACGATAAAAGAATTAAAGTCGTTTTTTTAGATAATAATTTGGGTATAGCGCTTAACTCAAACGAAGCCATAAAATTAGCCGGCGGTGACTATATTGCTTTTTTAGATCATGATGATACGCTTGCGCCTTTTGCTTTATATGAAGTAGTTAAGGCAATAAATGAAAATCCCGACCTGGATTTTATTTATTCGGACGAGGATAAAATTACCGAAAACGGAAAAAAAAGATTTAACCCACATTTTAAGCCGGACTTCAGTCCCGATCTTTTAAGAAGCTATAATTATATTACACACTTTTCTATCGTAAAAAAAAGTATTTTTAAGAAAACGGGGTATTTTAGGGAAGGGTTCGAAGGTTCCCAGGATTACGATCTTATATTAAGAATTACAGAAAAAGCTGACAAGATAATTCATATACCTAAGATACTTTATCACTGGAGAGTGTCCCCTGCGTCTGCGGCAAGCAACCGTTTTGCAAAGCCTTACGCTGATGAATCGTCAAAAAAGGCGCTTTTAGAGCATCTTGAAAGAAGCGGGTTAAAAGGAAATGTTGAAAACACACCTTTAATCTATAATAGCTATAGAATAAGGTATGAAAGTAACGATAAACGATTGGTATCCATTATCATACCTAACAAAGACAATGCCCAGGTTTTAAATAAGTGCGTTACCTCTATTATTTCACATTCAACTTATAAAAACTTTGAGATAATAATTATCGAAAATAATAGTAGGCAAAATTCAACATTTGAATTATATGATAAATTATCCTTAAATAAAAATATCAAAATAGTAGAATGGCATAGCGAGTTTAATTATTCTAAAGTCAATAATTTCGGCGTAAATTTTTCTAACGGAGAACTTTTGTTGTTTCTAAATAACGATACTGAAGTAATTACACCCGCATGGCTCAATGAAATGACATCTTATTTTTTAAGGAAAGAGGTTGGAGTTGTAGGAGCGAAACTTTATTTTGGTAACGGTTTAATTCAGCATGCCGGGGATATTATAGGACTTTACAATATTGCAGGGCATTCCCATAGCCGTTTTCATAAGGATGCATCCGGGTATTTTAACAGGTTGAAAGTCGTCCAGAATTTAAGCGCGGTAACAGGAGCATGTTTGATGACTTCAAGAAGCATTTTTGACGAAGTAAACGGTTTTGACGAAGCGTATCCCTTAGCATTAAGCGATGTCGATTATTGCTTAAAGGTGAGGCAGAAAAATTATTTAATTGTTTTTACTCCTTATGCGGAATTATATCATCATGAGTCAATAAGCAGAGGTCACGAAAACACCAAAGAAAAACAGGAAAGATTTCTGAAAGAGGCTAATCTTTTTAGAGAAAAATGGAAAGAGGCATTTTTAGCA
>JAJZYC010000168.1 GCA_021806125.1 bacterium | reverse complement strand
AAAAATGGCTGAAAGAGCGGAAAACGCAGCGGTTATGCCCCGCAATATATTTTTTAGGAATACCGATGTAATGCTGGCGCTTCTTTTCATGATGGTTATCGGCCTTATGGTTATACCTATAACCACATGGATGCTCGATATATTTCTGACTTTTTCGATATCTTTCGGCATAATAATTCTTCTTATTTCGATTTACGTCTTAAGACCGTTAGAATTTTCGGTTTTTCCGACTATTCTTTTGGTAGCTACGCTTTTCCGCCTTTCTTTGGAGATAGCCGCTACAAGGCTTATACTGCTTTACGGCTACAAAGGTCCGGATGCAGCCGGTATCGTTATACAGTCTTTCGGACAGTTCGTCGTAGGAGGAAACTTTGCGGTAGGAATAGTAATATTTATAATTTTTATAGTAATAAATTTCCTTGTTATTACAAAGGGCGCGACCAGGGTCGCCGAAGTATCGGCAAGATTTACGTTAGACGCATTACCCGGAAAACAGATGTCTATAGACGCGGAACTTAATTCAGGTTTTATAACGGATGCTGAAGCAAGAAAAAAAAGGTTGGACTTAACTAAAGAAGTTGACTTTTACGGTTCCATGGACGGCGCGAGCAAATTCGTCAGGGGAGACGTAATAGCCGCTATAATCATTATTATAGTAAACATAATAGGCGGCCTTCTTATAGGAATATTTCAGCATCATATGTCTATTTTGCAGGCCGCTTCGGATTATACGCTTCTTACGGTAGGCGAAGGCTTGGTGGCGCAGATTCCGGCTTTAATAGTTTCGACTTCCGCAGGTATTATAATGACTAGGGCAAGCCGCGAAAGCGACCTGTCTAAAGATTTTTCGAGCCAGTTTATATCTAATCCGAGAGTGCTTTATACGGCCGCCGGCATACTGTTTTTTTTCGGAATTATTCCGGGTCTTCCTCACTGGCCTTTTATTTTGTTTGCGGCGATAGCAGCCTTAACGGGTTATATAATCGTAAGGGAATCGGCTAAGAAAAAAACGGAAACTGCCAAAAAAACAGCCGAAGAAAAGAAAGAAATTCCGGAATCGCAGATAATAGAAAATGCGATGCAGATAGATATTCTCGAACTTGAAGTAGGATATAACCTTATACCGTATGTCGATGCCTCCAGGAGCGGCGAACTTTTGGAAAGAATAAAAGGCATAAGGAAACAGCTTGCATCCGATATGGGTATTATAGTTCCGCCTATTCACATTAAAGACAATTTGAATTTAAAACCTAACGAATACATTTTTTTAATTAAAGGTATAGAAACTGCAAGATACGAAACTATGCCAAACAAACTTCTTGCAATGAACCCCGGCAACGTTTCTGAAAATATTCCGGGCATTGTTACGAAAGAGCCGGCGTTTAATCTGCCCGCGCTCTGGATTGACGAAGGATTAAAACAGAAGGCGGTAATGGCTGGATGGACGGTCGTTGAAATACCGGCCGTTATAGCGACGCACATAGTAGAGATTATTAAAAACAACTCTGCGGAACTGCTTACAAGGCAGGATGTCCAAAAACTCCTCGATATACTTACCTCAAAATATCCAAAAATCGTGGACGAACTTATCCCAGCGGTACTTTCGCTCAGCTCCGTCCAGAATGTTTTAGAGAATCTTCTTCAGGAGGGAATCCCTATTAAAGATATGCTTACAATAGTAGAAGCCCTGCATAATTATGCGCCCAATACCAAAGACACGGCTCTGCTTACCGAATACGTAAGAAGCGCTTTGAAAAGGACTATAACTAAAACATTGCTTGGGCCGGATAATGCGGTTCATCCTCTTATGCTTGGAAAAAATTTAGAAACGGTAATTTTTAACGAGTATAATAAAACTAAAGAACAGGGGTCGGGATATTCCGGCATCGACCCTTCTTATTACGGCAAAATGGTTTCGGCGGTAAAAGAAGGGATAAAAAAAGCTTTAGAAGCGGGACAATCCCCGGTTATTATGACTCAGCCGCGCATAAGGCTTTTTTTTAGAAATATTTTAAACGAAATAATACCCGGCATAACCGTAGTTTCTACAGGAGAGATTTCGCCCAGCATTAAAATTAAACCAGTCGGTACTGTTGAAATATCTTAAAACGTTATAATTAATTAAATTTTATGCAGATTAAAAGATACGAAGTTTTAGACATTAAAGATGCGATAGAACTTATAAAAAAAGATCTCGGCGAAGATGCGGTTATTATTTCTACAAGACAGGTTAACGGGGCTGCCGGAGAACTAGGTTTTTTCGGCAAGCCGTTTCTAGAAGTTATCGCGGCTATCGATTATAAAGAGGAAGATATAATACCTTCCAAAGACGAAACACCGGTTTTTAATAAAGACATGCTTGCGCCTATTTACGACGACGTCAGATTTTTAAAGGAAAATTTTAACAGTATAGTCGAAGACAAAGTCGATTACGCGCTTAACGTTAAATTTGAAGAAATTAAGAATTTCATGGAGGAAATAAAATTCGATTTAAACTTGCTGAAAAATGAAAGGACGTCCGGCGGGGGACTTAAAGAAAACGATTTACTGCTTTATTTAGACGGCATCTCTTTTGACAGAAGCGTATCTTCTAAATTAATAGATATATTTTTTAAAGGGATAAAACTATCTAATTTTAAAAAAGAAGACAAAATAGAATATTTCAAGAAATTTTTCAAAAAAATAATAGAAAAAAAAACCGAAAGAAAAAAGTTCGTCCGTTCGTTAGACGGAAAAATAGTAATAGCGGTTGTCGGCAACAGCGGTTCCGGTAAAACGTCCGCAGCCGCAAAGTTATGTTCTAAGTTTATCTACGAGAAAAATCTTCACGTTTCTTTATGCTCTATAGATTCTTTAAAAATGGGAGGATATGAAACTTTAAAAAATTACGCGGGGAAGCTTAAAATAGACTTCACGGCGGCAAAGGATTCTTCGGGATTGAATGCTTTTATCTCTGGTTCGCGTTCGGACGTAGTAATAATCGATACATTTGCGGTTAATCATAATAACGTTTACCGTTTAAACGCTCTCGCGAAATTTTTTGAAGGGTTTAAGGGTTCCGTTAATATAGAGCTGATAACCCCTGCACATTTTAAACATATCGACGCTTTAAGGTCATACGAATCATTCAGGAATAAAATAGGAGTTAACGGAATTATTATAACTAAAACGGATGAATCGAAAGGCATCGGCAATCTTGCCGGTTTGTTTATGCTTGAAGATTCCGCCGTTGATTACGTGTCTTACGGCGAAAACGTTCCCGAAGATATCGAAGAAGCAAACGCAGGCAACATTTATCCCTTATTTTTCCTAAAACCTGCATCGTTCTAACTGCAGGGACAGAATTTAATTCTGTCCCTGCCACAAAACGGAAACCGGTGACAGAATTCAATTCTGTTACCGACACAAAACGGAAACCGAGGATAGAATTGAATTCTGTCTCCGACACAAAATGGAACTGAGGAACATAAAAAATGAAAAGACAAGGAAACATAAACGGCGATTCATGCACGAAAATAATTTCGGTTACAAGCGGCAAAGGAGGGGTCGGCAAAACGAATATCGTCTGCAATCTTGCTTATTGCTTTGCTTCGATGGGGAAAAAAGTTATAATAATGGATGCAGACCTGAGTTTAGGAAACGTTTCGGTTTTGATGGGCATGATTCCAAAACAC
>JAJZYC010000167.1 GCA_021806125.1 bacterium | reverse complement strand
TCAATATATAATTAAAAATTTCTATCGGCAATTTTGGAACGAGGCTGAATCTTGAATAAACGCGATAAGACGGGGACGGAGGATAGAACGCCGACGGATGCGGATAAATTAAACCGTCCGCCTTTTAAGGCATCTATAGATATAGGGACTAATACGGTAAGGTGCTTGATAGCCGGTTCCGGCAATAATTTTTTAAGCCCGGAATACGTCGATATGAAAATTATCAGGCTGGGAGAAAATTTTAAAAAAGAAGGAATTATAACCTCAGGAGCCGTTAGGAGACTGACGGATGCTTTAAAAATATATACCGATAAGATTAAAGAATACGGAATCGAACCGGGCGGCGTAGTTATAACCGGCACCAGCGTCCTAAGAGATGCGCCTAACGCGCCGGACGTAAAAAATATTCTTTTTAACGAATTCGGGCTCAAACTTAATATTATAAGCGGAGAAAAGGAAGCGCTTATAACGCTTAAGGGAATTTCGTCCTGTTTCGATAATTTAAAAGAGTTTTATTCTATAGATATAGGCGGAGGTTCAACCGAATATGCGTGCGTTAAAAACGGAGCTCCGCTATGGAAATACAGCCTTAATATGGGAGTCGTTCATCTTACGGAAGAAATTATAAAATCGGACCCAGTTTCTAAGGAAGACTTGAGAAAATTAGAGCGGGAGATAGAAGGAAAATTATCTTCGCTGAAAGCGGAAATTCTTAAAATCGGATATTCGTTTGAGCCTCTGGCTCTTCTTGGCACCGCTGGAACCGCAACCACTCTTGCCATGGTGGATTTAAAAATCGTCGGGTACGACAGGCTTAAAGTAAACGGATATTACTTGAAGAAAGAAAGCGTCGCCGATATTTACAAAAAATTTATTAATGCAAAAATTGCGGACAGGTTGAAAATTAAAGGCGTAGAACCCGGAAGGGAAGACCTTGTTCTTGCGGGAGCGGCAATAATGTTAAAGAGTATGGATTTTTTCGGAGTTCCAGGCTTTAAGGTTTCGGAGTGCGGACTGCTTGAAGGGCTGATTAGTTAAAGTGGACAGATTTGAAATCTACCCCCTTTAACGATAAATAATAATTTTAAGAGAGGGAAATTGAAAATGAAGGAGATTATAACGGAATCATTAAGTTTTGACGATGTTCTTATAGTTCCGGACTATTCGGAGATACTTCCGAAAGACGTCGATTTAAAAACGAAATTCTCCCGCAATATCAGCTTAAACATACCGCTAGTCAGCGCCGCTATGGATACCGTAACGGAAGCCAAAACGGCAATTTCTTTAGCAAGAGAGGGCGGAATAGGCGTAATACATAAAAATTTAACTATCGAAGAGCAAAAGGCGGAAGTTGACAGGGTTAAGAAATCCGAAAGCGGAATGATTACGAATCCTATAAAAGTAAACCCCGACGATAAAATTTCGCATGCGCTGGACCTTATGAAAAAATTTATGATTTCGGGCGTTCCCGTAGTAAAAGGAGACAGGCTGGTCGGGATACTTACCAACAGGGATTTGAGATTTTCCGTTAATCTTAACGAGAAAGTAGAAAATGTTATGACCAAGGAAAATCTCGTTACCGTTCCGGTGGGAACTACTCTGGAAGAAGCGAAAAAAACCCTTCACGAAAAAAAAATAGAAAAACTTCTCGTCGTAGATAATAATTTTAATCTGAAAGGTTTAATTACCATTAAAGACATAGAAAAAATTAAAAAATATCCTAATTCGTGCAAAGATTCTCTGGGCAGGCTGAGGGTCGCGGCGGCGGTAGGGATTTCCAAGGACACCGAAGACAGGGTAGAAGCTCTCGCAAAAGCGGAAATAGACGCGATAGTTATCGATACGGCCCACGGCTATTCTAAGGGCGTTATAGATATGATAAAATATTTAAAAAAACGCTATAAAATGGATATAGTAGCGGGAAATATCGCCACTAAAGATGCCGCCGAGGCATTGGTCAAAGCCGGAGTGGATGCCGTAAAGGTCGGCATAGGACCGGGATCTATATGCACTACGAGAGTAGTCGCCGGCGTAGGCGTTCCGCAATTATCCGCAATTATAGACTGCTCCGCGGCATACGACAAAAGCGGAGTTCCGGTAATAGCGGACGGCGGAATAAAATTTTCCGGAGACATTTCAAAAGCTATAGCGGGAGGCGCAAACTCCGTAATGATAGGCAATCTTTTTGCGGGAACGGAGGAAAGCCCCGGCGAAACTATTATATATCAGGGAAGGAGCTATAAAGTTTACAGGGGCATGGGTTCTCTAGGCGCGATGGTCAGCGGTTCCAAGGACAGATATTTCCAGTCGCATATAAGGGACGAGTCCAAGTTCGTTCCCGAAGGTATAGAAGGAAGGGTTCCGTATAAAGGAACGCTCTCGGAGGCCGTAAATCAGCTTATCGGCGGCCTACGCGCCGGAATGGGCTACTGCGGCGTCCGTTCTATAGAAGAACTGAGGGCTAAAACCAGATTTATAAAAATTACGTCGTCCGGACTTAAGGAAAGCCACGTGCACGACGTAATTATAACAAGGGAGGCGCCTAATTACAGGCTTGACTGATTGAATGAAAAAAAGCCGTTCTAAAATACTGATAATAGATTTCGGCTCGCAATATACCCAGCTTATTGCCAGAAAGATAAGGGAAAGCAAGGTTTATTGCGAGATATATCCCTTTAATTCTCCGCTCGATAAAATAAAAGATTTTAACGCCGACGGAATTATACTCTCCGGCGGGCCTTCTTCGGTTTACGATAAAGGCGCTCCCTTTATATCTAAGGAAATATTCAAGCTCGAAGTTCCTTTTCTCGGCATATGCTACGGCATGCAGATTATGGCGCATCTTCTAGGAGGAGAAGTGATACCCGCAAAAAACCGCGAATACGGACACTCAGAACTTAAAATTATTAAAGAAAGCAGGCTTTTTGACGGATGCGGAAAATCCAGCCGCGTATGGATGAGCCACGGCGACGTTATAGTTAAAATACCAAACGGTTTTGCGGTAACGGCGCAGACCGGGACATGCGATACCGCCGCTTTCGAGAACAGCGCGAAGAAAATGTACGGCCTCCAATTTCACCCCGAAGTCATCCATACCGCCTGCGGAACGGCTATATTGAATAATTTTTTATTCGATATAGCAAAAGTAAAAGGAGACTGGGAGTTAGAAGACTTTATATCCGGCAAAGTAGCGGAGATAGGAGAAAATATCGGCGGCAAGACGGCCATATGCGCTTTATCCGGCGGAGTGGATTCCACGGTTGCGGCCGTTCTTACTAATTTAGCCGTCAAAGACAGGCTCAAATGCATATTCGTAGATAACGGCCTGCTGAGGGAAACGGAGGCAAAATCCGTTATGAAATATTACAGGGACAACCTAAGCCTGAACGTTAAGCTCGTAAACGCTTCCGGTTTGTTTTTAAAAGAATTGAAAGGCGTTTCCGACCCGGAAAGAAAACGTAAAATTATAGGAAAGCTTTTTATAAAAATATTCGAAAAAGAAGCCGAAAAAATAAAAGGGGTAAATTTTCTCGTTCAAGGAACTCTTTATCCGGATGTCATCGAATCGGTAAAAGTATTCGGAGCCTCAAGCATCATCAAAAGCCATCATAACGTAGGAGGTCTTCCTAAGAAATTAAATTTAAAATTAATAGAGCCGCTGAGGGAATTATTTAAAGACGAGGTGCGCATAATAGGAAAAAATAT
>JAJZYC010000166.1 GCA_021806125.1 bacterium | reverse complement strand
TATATTCTCAATAACAGAGTCAAAACTTAGAATTATATTCTTGATTTTGTTTGTACCTGCTATAACTTTACCATATATAACAACCCTTTTCCCTAGTTTTCCGTAAACAGCTTTTGTAACTGTAACAGGTGCTACCAATGATGGCACAAGATTATTATTTGTATTTTTATAAAAAAATTCATTGAAAACAAGATAGCCTGCTATTATTATAATAATTAAAAACACAATGAATGCGGTTTTTTTCATAATTTCCTTTTATTCTGATTTTATAATGTTCTTTCCTGAAGCTAATTCAAGCGATACAACTGAATTATAAAAATTTTTCTTTAAGGTTAAAAGTTTTATTCGTTCATTAAATAAATTATTTTTAAGTGTATAAAATTCAAATATTCCTATTTCTCTCCGTTTAAATTCTTTCTTATATAATTTATAAGCGCTTTCTAAATTTTTTATTTGTTTATCGGTTAATGCAATTTGACGTTTGACGGTATTTATATTATACAATATTAAGTTAATATCTGATATTGCGGTCTGAAGCCTGTTTATATAGTCATCGAACATCTGTTTTCTCGTTGCCGTTTCTTTTGCGATACCCGCCTGATTTCGATTAAATAAAGGGATAGATATGTTTATGCCAAAACCTATAGTTTGAATATTCGCATTATCGCTGCTAAAAGGAGTGCTGATTGAAATCATTGGAAATTGAGATAAAATAGATGCTCTTAATCGTTCTTCCTGGGCTTTATATGCAATTTCAAAAGCTTCTAAATCCAATCTGTATTTTATATCTTTATTCAGGTCGGTTTCGGATGGAATCCTTATCTTAAATTTGATATTGCTTATATTGAGTTTATATGAAGGCGGCAATCCTAAAATAATTTTAAGGTTGTCTTTAAGATTTTTTATGTTTTTATTAATATTTATAAAACTAATTTCTGCCTTCTGAAGATTTGCCCTTGCCAGATTGAGATCCGTTAAAGTGGCCAAGCCTTTACCGTATAATAGTTTTATAAGCCTATAACTCTTTTTATAACTGTATAACTCATAATTGTAATTTATTACAGCGTCCTGCAGAAAGAAAAGTTTTATAGCATCCAATTTTGTTTGTTCCGCCGTCTGCCATTCTTTATAGGCAATTTCTAAATGTGTTGCTTCAGCATTTAGCACCGCACTTTTGATTTTAGCTTTTCTGCTAAAAAGAAAACCTATATTGAAAGATGGAATAATATCGTAAGGGTCGTAAGCACCCGCAATATTTCCCATAACAGGTCTTGCTGCATCAAGCGCTAAATGCGGATTAGGAATAGCGCGCGCTTTTAATATCTGTGCTTTGGATATTCCAGCTGAATCTCTGTAAACCTTAAGTGCCTTGTTATTTAATACGGCAACTTTTGCAAGTTCGTCTATATTAAGTGGCTTATGAAAGGTTACTTTATAATATAGCGCTGGGTCTTTTTTAAGGTTATTGAGCGAAAAAGCTTCGTTCAAATTTTTTCTACTTAAGGGTAGCGGCGAATATGCGGCACAGCCTGAAAGCAATAAAACAAATAAAACAAGTATTAAACCTATATATCCTGTTTTTTTAATAGAACGCATGCTAAACCTTCCGACTGACATATGTAAAAAAAATAGTTTCGCCGGCTGGCGGCAAACTTAAATAGGTAAAACTAATTTCTTATATAATAATATTTAACTTTTTGGCAAGCCGCATCTGTATGGCTATTAAAAAATTATTGACTTCCCCTAACGGCTTTCTTGATACATAAATAATTATCGTCGAGAATAAAGAAACAATAAAAGAGCCTACTATGTCAAAAGGGAAATGAACTCCGACATACACGCGGGCGAAGCTTATAATAAAAGCAAAAATAAGGCATAATATTCCCAGCAACTTTTTTTTATCTAATATTATAAAACTAAACGCTATGGAAAAAGCAAGCGTTGCATGATCGCTTGGAAACGACGAATCGTTAGCATGATAAATTAATTGATGCCCTAAACCGGCGGCAAAAGGCCTTGGATGGAAATAAAAAAAACCTATTATAAAATTAATGAATAGTCCGATTATAGAAGCATAAAAAGCATATAAAGACTCGTTTTTCTTTCCCGCAAGATAAGCAATTATCAATAATGCGGCAAGTATAAAAGGGGAGTAAAGCGCTATGAAAATGTTAATGTAATTTATAAAAAAACCGCTGTTTAAAGACAAATTGTTTATTGATAAAAAAAGGCTTTTATTTAAAGAGCTTATATGGTAAATTTTCATCCCGCAATTCGTCCGCTAACCTTGAGTTTCTAATAATAATCTATATTTGCTTCAACATAGGTTATCATATAATAGGCAAAATGTCTAATCCTCTTGTTTCAATACCTTTGTTTAATTATGCAAACCATCATCTTAAAAACTTTAATGAATTAAAAAATAATATATTGCCAAAATAATTAATAAAAAGGGCGGATATAATTAGAAATTAGAAAATTATATCCGCCTGTCAGTTTTTAGTTAAAATAATAGCTATGCAAAAAGTTCAGGTTCTTATTTTATTTTTCTGCCGCCTGCAGATTCTTTTTAATGATTTTGGCGCCCGGTGAGTTTTTTGGGAGCGCTGACAGAGCTTCTTTAAAGTCTCTTACTGCCGCGGGCTTATTGCCTGTTTTAAACTCTGATATACCGAGAAGGTTAAGTATAGAAGGGTTCGCAGGATTCAAGTTAAGAGCCTCTTTGAAATCACGGGTCGCCCCGCGGAACTTGTTTTCTTTAAAGTTCTCTATTCCCTTGCGCATTATTGCTAAAGTTTTTCTCTGTGTTTTATTTAACGGCTTTGGGGTTGCCTGAGGTGCTGCGGAAGAATTATTCGGAGCGGACGAATTTGGCACTCCCGGAGTGCCCGGCGGCGTTACGGCAAATGCGCCCCGCGAAAAAGTAACGGACAGGAAAGCGCCTGCGATTACTATTAAAGATAAATGCATTAAAGATAATAACATCTGGTTTTTCATAAATTGCCTCCATTTAGGTTTTTGTTGGTTAAGTTTGCTTATTTTGCTAATGCCAAAGAATTATGGTAAAAATATAATTTACTTGCAAGCGGTATTTAAAAAAAGCATATCATGGCAGCTTTTCGTACGGATATAAATGTTTTTATCCATAAGTTCCGACATGGCTAATTGAACGGCGTACGATACAGTTTCCATCATCTTTGTTTTTGAAATGCCGTATCTTTGTTTAACTTTTTGAATTTTACCATAAAATGCTATATAATAAATATGGCATTTGAATGTTTTGCCGTCGATAATTTTAGGCTTGAACGATAAAATGTAACTTTTTATCCTTCTCTTTAGCCCAACCATAATATTGTCGATATTCATTTTATTTCTCCTTTTTTAATTAAGATGCAATAAATATGCCGGAATTTACAGAACTTGTTTTTTAGTTATTCGAAGGTGCGGTTTGTTTGGCCATAGGCATTTTAACGAGCTATATATAACATAATATGAAGTTATATTTATAGTATCCCTATTCTAAAATTTGTCATTTCGACATTGTCGAAATGACAAATTAATATCTGTAAAAAATAGGCCGAAAGTATTTAATTTTCATTCTAAAATTAAATACTTTATTATGCGTTATTTTTCTTTTCTGCTTTCGATGCTATTGTATAATATTGCGAACTTGTGAAATATTCACTACAACTTCATATAAGCACTAAATCTTAATGATAAAAACCCTTCGTGAACTAAGGTATTTAGCATA
>JAJZYC010000165.1 GCA_021806125.1 bacterium | reverse complement strand
CTGCGCAAGAACCGTAATTCCTTCTTTTTTACCCATATATTTAAGCGCGGCTTCTACTCCCGATGCTACCGCCGCCGAATTTTCAAATAAAGAATGTATCCACGGAATTTTCCATGAAGATTCCGGCCAGCGGGTCGAAAAGACCTCAAGGCATCCCGTAGCGCTAGTTGCTATCGTGTTTTTGCCGAGAATTTCCATTATAAGCTTTACGCTCATAGACTGGGCGCATCCCGAACAGCCCGTATGACCCATGGTAAAAAGTTCGTTATGAGTTTCTTCTTTCGTCAGCATAGTTTATATTCCTATTTTTTAATTTTATTTTTATTTCGTCACAAATTTGATACTATAAGTACTGTTGCGCCAACCCTACAAATTCGCCGTCGACGTTTTCTTCTTTTTCGGCTCTTTTGACTAAGTCTTTTATATTTTTAGGCGTAATATCCCTGCCGCCGAGACCTAAAGTATAACCGTTGACATTTACGGTATTAATTTTATGTTTAAAAAGCGAATCTCTTATTTCTACGGAAAGAATTCCGCCTTTGCCCGGACAAGTCGCCTTTTCTATTACTATAACGTTTTTAACGTTTTTCAAGGCATTGACGATTTCTTCTTCGGGGAACGGCCTGAACGTCCTAACTTTAAGAACGCCGATCTTTTTACCGGTTTCTCTTAACTCGTCGACTACGTCTTTTATAGTGCCGAGAACAGAACCCATGGCGACAATTACGGTCTGAGCGTCGTCCATTTTGTACGCATCGGTCAATCCGCCGTAAAATCTGCCGAACATATCTTTAAATTCTTTTGCGGCACCGGTTATTACGCCGGCTGAATATTTCATCGCATTATACATATTGTATCTTGATTCCATATAAACCGACGGCTCTCCGAGCGTACCCAGAGAATAGGGATTTTCGACGTCCAATTTATATTCCATATTAATAGGAGGAAGGTATTCTTTTACTTTATCGATGCTGTCTATGGTTTCTACGACTTCAAAAGTATGCGTTAATACGAACCCGTCCACGTTTACGATTACCGGAAGCATAACGTCCCTGTTCTCGGCTATTTTAAAAGCCTGAATATGCATATCGTAAGCTTCCTGATTGTTCTCCGCTATTAACATTATTGCGCCGGTATCTCTTATCGCCATTGCGTCCTGCATATCGTTCCAAATGTTTATAGGAGCAGAAACGGCTCTGTTGGCTAAAGTCATAACTACGGGTAGCCTCATACCCGCGATATTATAAATTACTTCTTCCATATACAGCAAGCCCTGAGCCGCCGTAGCAGTATATGTCCTTACTCCGCAAGCGCTGGCGCCCAGAACTACGGAAGCGGCGGAATGTTCGCTTTCAACCATAATAAATTCCGCCTTTAAATCGCCGTCGGCAACCATTTGAGAGAGATGTTCGACTATGTGGGTCTGCGGAGTAATCGGATAAGCCGAGATAACATGCGGTTCCGCCATCCTGACCCCGTCCGCGATAGCCATTGAACCTTCCAAAACTTGTTTCATATTATATCCACCGTTTAAGTTTATTTATTGCGTCCACTTTTAAAATTATTTTTCGACAAGCACCATTTCTATATCGTCGACCGGACATTCTTCTGCGCATATCCCGCATCCTTTGCAATAATCAGGGTCGAAATCGTAAGTTTTAGTTTTTTTGTCGCCGTAAATAACGCCTTCGGGACAGAAATAAATGCAGAGATTGCATCCCGTACATGTTTTATGCTTAAATACAGGAGTTTCATTGGCAAAGGAACCTGTTTTGTTGGAAAGCGCCGCACCCGGCATAGAAATTATTCCGACTTTAAAATCCACTTTTATCTCCTTTTACATAGTTATAAGCTGTCTGCGCCGCTTCGGCATTTAACTTGCCCAATTTTGAACCGAATCTGTTTTCAATCTCTTTTTTTACCGAATCTATGGAAACGACTCCGCTTAATGCGGAAAATGCGCCGAGCAAAGTCGTATTTACTATAGGCTTATTTAAAATCTTCATAGCTATTTTTAATGCAGGAAACATTACTACCGCATCTTCTTTAATTCCGCCGAGTTCGTTTATTACGTCTTTTACGGGCGCTTCCGAATTTATAAGAATTTTACCGTCGTCTTTAATGCCTTTGTAAACCGGAACCGATTTAAGAAGGGTTATATCCTGAACTATAACGAAATCAGGCTCGTATATCTGGTGTCTCGTCCTGATAGGCTTATCCGAAAATCTGGCAAAAGCCTGAACGGGAGCGCCGGTTCTTTCGGAACCGAAAGAAGGAAATGCCTGACAGTAATTTCCGTCGTCGAAAAAACTAATAGCGAGTATCGCTGCCATAGTAACCGAACCCTGACCGCCTCTGCCGTGTATTCTGATTTCTTTCATCATAATATATTTTTTCCTTTTTTAAATTTTTATATCGGTGTTTTAAAAATTATACACTTTTTAAACCCTGATTGTCAAGCATATTCCTTAAAAAAAGCGGTATTTTATCTTCGATGCCGTAGGCCATTATATGGATTCCTTGGACTAAGGGTTTCAATTCTTTTGCCGTTCTTGCGGCAATTTCGATACCTTTTTTCAGAGGGTCTGCAGCGTTTTCAAGCTCGTTTATAATCTGCTCGGTAATGTATATTCCTGGAATAAATTTATTCATATAACGAGCGGTTTTGGCAGATTTTAGTATGTAAATTCCGGCGATAATTTTTATGTTTTTAAAATTTTTATAAAAATCGTAAAACTTTGCAAACTTGTTTATGTCGAAAACCGCCTGGGTTTGAAAAAAATCGCATCCGGCATTAATTTTTTTTTCAAATTTTATAAGTTGAGGTTCTAACGGCACAGATTCCGGATTAACGGCGGCTCCGATATAAAAATCAGTATGCCCGTTAAGTTTACTGCCGTTCATATCTATTCCCGCGTTAAGCTCTTTAACGATTTCTATTAAATTAACGGAATCGATATCGTAAACGGCTTTTGCATGTTTATGGTCGCCGAAGGAAATATAGTCGCCGGTTAAGGCAAGAACGTTTTGTACGCCGAATGCGGCGGCGCCAAGCAGGTCGGATTCTAAAGCCATGCGGTTTCTGTCTCTGCATGTCTGCTGAAAAATAGGCTCTCCTCCGTTCTGTTTTATATAAATAGCGCCGGCAAGGGAAGACATTTTCATGTTTGCGCCCTGATTGTCGGTGATATTAAATGCCGTAACCATACCTTTAAGCAGATCGTAAGTCGATTTCATTTTTGCAAGGTCTGCGCCCCTTTCGGGCGATAATTCGGATGTATAAACGAAAACGTTACTTTCTAAATTTTCCTTCAGTTTATTCGGCATGTTTTTATTTTATACTTATACTTATACTTTTATTTTTAATTTTAATTTTTTTTATTGCTTATATATTTTTTGCCGCAGATTCGTACGAACCGAGAATTTTAACGAATATAGTATATTCCTCAATGGATTTTAAAGTTTTTTTCAATTTTTCGTCGGATTCGTGGCATGTTACGTCTATAAAAAACAGATAATCCCAGTTATACTTTTTAGACGGTCTGGATTCTATTTTCGTAATGTTGATTTCGTTTTCGTAAAAGGGCTTCAATATTTTAAAAAGAGCTCCGACCGAATTTTTTATAGAAAATAAAATAGAGGTTTTATCGCTGCCGGTTTTGTGAGTTTTCTCGCCGTTTGAAATAATTAAAAACCTTGTAAAATTATTGCTGAAATCTTCTATATGCGGCAAAAGAACGTTTAAACCGTAAATCCTG
>JAJZYC010000164.1 GCA_021806125.1 bacterium | reverse complement strand
TAATTTTAAACCTCTTATTAAAAACGGCGTTTTTTACACGAACTATTTTTCTTATAGTATTCCCGTTAAAAAAATTAATTTTTCGCTAGTTTATCCTTCGGGGGTTAAGCTTAATACGTATCTACATAATATAAAAAAATCTTATTTATTTAAAAAAACCGTTTTGATTAAGAATAAAAAATTTACGAAATTAAGCATTTCTGCAATTAATGTTCCCGCTATAAAAAAAGAATCCAATATGCCTCCGGAAAAAAATTTTAGACAATATATATCCATATCGACTTATACTTCGTGGCGGGCTCTTTTGAACAGAATAAACGAAATGTTTAAAAAAGCCGAAAGTCCGGATAAAAAAATAGAAAAGTTCGTTAAATCCGCAATTAAAAAATATAAAGGTGAAGATAACGGCAGTATCATAGAAGAAAAAAAAGAGGCGGCATCTATATACGATAAGTTTGTCAAAACTTTCAGGTATGCAGGGATCGGTTACGGAATAAACGGTTACAGTCCGGCTGATGCTATAGTTGTTTTTAACGACGGTTACGGAGATTCCAAATCTTTGGCGGCTCTCCTTATAGCTATGCTGAGAACGGCAAAAATAAACGCTTACCCCGTATTAATCACGTCTTTAAATACTACTGGTTTTAATAAGAAAACAATTTCTCCAAAACAGTTTGATTCGGTTTTGATAGGTTTGACTTTTAAAGAAAGCGGCGGGCGACATGTCAATTATTATCTTTTCCCAGATTCATCCTCTTATAAAGCTTTCGATATTCCTTTCGAGTCGGCCGGCAGAAAAGGCATTGCTATTTTAGGCCATAATAAATTTAAATTTATTAAAACTCCTTCCGAAAAACCGAATCAAAATGAAAAAATATTTTTGTTTAAAGGGGAAATAAACAAAAACGGGACGCTTAGAGGAACGATTTCCGCCAAATATAAAGGGATTTATTCGAATTATGAAAGGTCTTCTCTAAAAAATATAAATCATTACGAAAAAACAATTACGGTTTATAATTCTTTATATAATTTTTTACCGGGTGCGCAGATTAAAGGTTTTAACTTTAAGAATTTAAGAAATATAAATAAAAATTTGAAATTAATAATTAAAATTAAAGATAAGAATTATGGAACAAAAAAAAGAGATAAATTAATATTCCATTCCATATTGCCGGTCGATTCAGGATTACTCGGTCTTGTCTTAAAGAGAAAAAGACGGTATAACTTAGTGATCGGTTATCCTTTTGAACATAAAGGCTTAATCATAATTAAGCTTCCGGCAAAATCTTATATATACTATATGCCCAAGGAGCTAAAACTAAAGGGGAGTTCAAGTTCTGCATATTCGAAATGTAAATTTTTAAATAACAAAGCAGAATTAATTTGCTCATATAAATTTGAATCCGAAAAACCGACTGTTTCGACGGAAGAATATAAGAGATATAGAAAAATTATCAGGTCGTATCTGCAGTATATGAAAAATTACTTTATCGCAGTTTCAAGCGTTTATTTTTATTAATTATCTATAAACCCTAAAAATTTAATTGCATCTAAATTTAATTTTAATAATTTTACATAATTTAAGGAGATTTAATTATGAGAAGCATGACGGAAGAAGATTTAAAAGCGGCTTTTGCTGGAGAAAGTCAGGCGCACGTTAAATATATGATTTTTTCGGAAGAGGCGGAAAAAGAGGGAAAACCAAGGTTAGCCAACATATTCAGGGCGATAGCCAGAGCAGAACTAATACATGCAAAAAATCATTTGAGGGCTCTCGGGGGTATTAAAAAATGCGGCGAAAACATTTTGGCTGCATATAATGGAGAGAATTATGAAATTGAAGAGATGTATCCCGTATTTAACGAAACCGCCAAGTTTCAAAATGAGAAAGAAGCTCAGCTCTCAACGCACTATGCTTTAGAGGCGGAAAAAATTCACAGGGATATTTATAAAAAAGCTAAAGAACTTTTTGACGCGGGTAAAGATTTTGACGGGGAAACGGTTTATATATGCCCTGTATGCGGACATACCCACGTGGGACAGGAAGCTCCGGACAAATGCCCTGTTTGCGGGTGCCGTAAAGATAAATATATTAAATTCAGCGCATAAAATAATAAAATGAGAATATCACATAAATAAACTCCATATTAAATTGTATATCTAATTTTAAAGGTTGCAGTTAATCTTATCGACAAAAAATTGTCGATAAGATTTGACAATAGAATTTTTTGTGGTATTATAAAAATATAGATATTATTTATGCAATAATTAAGTAAGTAAATATTTTAAAAAATGGGGGTAATTAAAATGGTTCAGGGAATTAATTCAAATCCTACGGCATCTCAACTATTTCAAAGCAATCAAGCAAATGCAAATAAAGGGCGATATCAGAAAATTTCCGGTCCTAACGATGTTGCGGATAAAACTGCCGCATTAACATTAAATACCGTAAAAACTTTGAATCAAGGTTTGGTAAATGCGCTTAATCAAACTACTGCAAACCTTAATCAAAATATTCAGAATCTTCAATCAGCGAGTAAAGATAACGCTGCAAATCAGAATCAGTATAATAACAACGGACAGGCTGTTGCAATCGGAATGAATCAAACCGGAAATGTATTGAGCAAAATCGTTTAGAACAATATTTTAAATGCAAAAAAAATTAGACGATTTAATAAAATCGGCGAAATCGCTTAAAGCTAAAATGGCGGCAGTAGTAATTGCCGAAGACGATTTCGTAATTGACGGGATTGTTTTAGCTTATAAAAAGGGTATTATAATACCAAAACTTATAGGCAACAAAAATAAAATAATTTCTATCCTTAAAAAAAAAGAAAAAAGTATTTCCGCGAATGATTTTGAAATAATCGGTGCGGACAACGATGTTGATGCATCTATTATTGCCGTTAAACTAGCCCACGATAAAAAAGCAGACATAATAATAAAAGGACATATACATACCGATATATTAATTCATCAGCTCATCCGCATGGAAAGCGGATTAAGGACTAACAGGTTTATTTCTCATATATTTTGCATGGAAATAAAAACTTATAAGAAATTAATCTTTATAACCGATGCGGCTATTAATATTAATCCGGATATTGCTCAAAAAGCGCAGATACTTCAAAACGCTATCGATATCTGCAAAATTATCGGCGTTAAAAATCCTAAAGCGGCAATACTTTCGGCTGTGGAAACAGTCAACCCTAAGATAGCTTCTACTATGGATGCCGCAATTATTTCCAAGATGGCGCAGAGGGGTCAAATTACGGGCGGCATAGTCGATGGACCTCTCGCTTTCGATAACGTGATTTCAAAAAAAGCGGCGGAAGAAAAAGGAATAAAAAGCGAAGTATCCGGCGATGCCGATATAATATTGGTTCCCAATATAGAATCCGGCAATATTCTTTTTAAAGATTTGGAATATCTTGCCGGAGCGAAAGTGGCAGGAATCGTGGTCGGGCTTAAAGTGCCGGTCGTGCTTACTTCCAGGTCGGATAACGCAGAAGCAAGACTTTATTCGGCGGCGTTTGCTTCTATAGTTTCCGAAAACTATTCTAAATTTTTAGAATATAAAGCATGGGTATAAGAATATAAAATGCAAAAAGGGACCGAAGATTTTATTAAAATGAAATTGAACGGCGAAAAAATCGTGATGATAACCGCTTACGATTACGTTCAAGCCGGAATAGCGGAAGAGGCGGGAGTCGATATAGTATTGGTAGGCGATTCGCTTGCAACTACCGTTCAAGGAAAAGATAATACGATAAGCGTTACGTTGGACGAGATGATTTAC
>JAJZYC010000163.1 GCA_021806125.1 bacterium | reverse complement strand
TGCCATAACGGTAGATTATGAATGTTCGGGGGATTATAAACTTTATTCCGACAGGGTTAAATTTAAGCAGATTATATACAACCTGTTAAGCAACGCCATCAAATTTTCTTTTGAAAATACGGAAATCAAAGTCGTATGTAAAAATATACCCCCTTCTTTAGACATTAAAACCAAGTCTAATTTCAATTTAAAAAAATACAGCAAGCCGCAGGATAAAATGTTCGAATATATACAGATAGACGTTATAAACAGCGGCATCGGCATAGACGACAATTTTAAAAATAAAATATTCGAGGAGTTTACCCAGGCGGATAATAATTATTCGAGACAGTATGAGGGGACCGGTCTGGGGCTTGCCCTTACCAAAAAAATCGTAGAACTTCACGGCGGACATATAAATTTCGAATCGGTTAAAAACGATTTTACCGATTTTACGTTCGTGCTTCCTAATCCCCTCGAAGCCGAAGTATCGGCTATGAGTTCCGAAGACGCCGAAAAAACTTTGATAACGGTAGATGCAAAAACCTTTTTCAGAGACAATAACGTAAAAAGGAATAAGCCTCTCGTTTTAGTAGCCGAAGACGACAGGCCGACGTCCGAAATTTTTACCATAAATTTAGTAAATTCGGGATATTCGGTCGCCCATGCGTACGACGGCATCGAAACGCTCGAAAAAGCCAAAAGTCTAAAGCCGTTCGCTATTCTTTTAGATATAATGCTTCCCAGGAAAGACGGATGGGACGTTTTAAACGAATTAAAAACTGACAAAGATACAAAAAACATACCCGTCATTATTACGAGCATTATAGATAATAAAGATTTAGGATTTGCGCTTGGGGCGACGGATTATCTTATAAAACCTATAGACAAAGAGACCCTTATCCATACATTGTCGCAGTTCACCCTTACCTCAAAAAGGAAAAGAAGGCAGGTAAATATCTTATTAGTGGACGACGACCCCGTCATTCATAAAATGATAGAAAAACTGCTTGTCGGGGAGGGCTTTAATTTAGTCCACGCATACAACGGTGAAGAAGGGCTTAGAATGGCGATAGAACTTAAGCCCGATTTAATACTGCTTGATTTGATTATGCCGGATATAGACGGATTCGAGGTGGCGGAAAATATCAAAAAGCATCCTATATCAGCGCAGATACCCATATTTATAATAACCTCTAAGGATTTAACGGTAGAGGAAAGGCTTAAACTTTCGGGCAACATCGAAAGGATAATCGGCAAAAAATCGTTTTCCGCCGAGGAACTTAGCCGCTCTATAAGGGAGCTAGAACTAATATACCCTCAAAAAGCCGGTTTATTCGACGAGATTACCGGTCTTTTAGACCATAACTATTTCAACATAAGGCTTGCGCAGGAGATTAACAGGGCCAAAAGATATAATATCGTTTTCAGCGTGGTATTTTTGGACATAGACAATTTTAAGGAATACTGCGATTTAGTCGGAAATTTTCATTCCGACATAGCCCTTAAAAAAATATCGGAAATGCTTAAAAAACTATTAAGGGGTTCGGACGTTGTGGTCAGGTTCGGTTACGACGAATTTGCCATTATACTTAACAATACGTTAAAAGATGCGGCGGCTTTCGTAGCAAACAGGTTCTGTTCGGTAGTCAGGGATTATCCCTTTTATAAAGAAGAAGAACTTAAATCGAAAAAATTAACCGCTTCTTTTATAGTCGCTTCATTTCCTAAAGACGGGGGAACTCCGGAGGAACTGATTTCTAAAATATATAACAGGCTGTGCGACGTTAAGAGTTCAGGGGGAAATGCCGTAGCCGAAGTAAGCCGATAAAATAAATTAACAAAAAATTAAATTAATTAATATGCGCCATAAAATTCTCATAGTAGAAGATAATGCGATAAATCTTGATTTAATTACCGCGATGCTGGAGCCGTTCGATTTAGATATAATAACGGCGGAAGACGGTTACGAGGCGCTGAAAAAAACCGACGAAAATCCCGATATTTCTTTGATACTGCTTGACATCGGGCTTCCCGGGATCGACGGAATAGAAGTATTCAAAAGGCTGAAATGCATCGAAGCGTCTAAAGACATTCCGGTCGTCGCGGTCACGGCCCATGCTATGGCCGGCAACAAAGAACATCTTATGTCTATGGGCTTTAACGATTTCGTCGCAAAACCTATAGACAAAAACATACTGTACGAAAAAATAAAGGAATATCTTAAATTTGACCGATAACTTTAAATTTTATACTGAGCTCAAGGTCAGGTACGAAGAGACCGATGCCATGTCAGTCGTCTATTACGGCAAATATTTCGTTTTTTTCGAAGTGGCAAGAACCGAGTATCTTAAAAATATAGGCTATAATTATACCGATATAGAGAAAGAAGGTTTTTACTTCGTAGTAGCCGAATCTAACTGTAAATATTACAACCCCGCAAGGTACGACGACGATTTGAGAATATTTACAAGGGTCGAATATATAAAAAACTCCAGTTTTAATTTTGTTTATCATATCATAAAGACAGCTAAAAACGAAACCCTTTCGGATGTGAAAATAGCCTCCGGCAGTACCGTACTCGTCTGCGTCGATAATACCGACTTCAAGCCCCGCCGCATCCCTGAATATTTAAGAAAAGCGATTCAGGATTTTGAACAAATTTAGAAAAATCCACTAGAACCCAAGAAAAAGGTTTTGGATTAATTTTTCGCATCGTCATTTATAGATAAAATTATATTACTTTCACCTTTTTCTATCCTATGCAATTTCGTATAACTTCCTTCAAAACCTTATAAATTAAAGCACTTTCGGCATTTTGTAACGTAAACGCAACAAAAATTTAACCTGTTTTTAACAATTCCTTCATAATACCGAAACATTAAAATGATATAAATATTATTAACGCAAATTTAATTTAATTTTATTTATATTGCAGGAGGGAAAAATGTTAAATGAAGCAAAGGTTAAATTTTTCGATTGCTTAGCCGCTATTAACGGTTGTTCGCTCAAAATTGCCGCAGGAATTCAGGCTGAAATTTACGCCGAAGATTTTCGTTTTAAAAAATTCCGGAAAAATCTGAAAAAAATTTTATTATCGGCTTTTGTTTTCGGTTCTATTTTATCCGTAGGCCGATATGCTTTTGCCGTTATAAATTTAAATCAGGGGTCTCTGGGCATAGGGGCATCCGGAATTTTAAACGAGGCGGCTACATGGATATGCTACAGGCTTGCTCCGGCTACGCTGACGATAGGTCTCGTCAAAGGATTTTACGATATAAAACAGCATAAGCCGGATGCGGCAAGAAAAGCCTTTATAACAGCCGCCGCGGGAACGGGAGTTATGCTTGCTCCTACGATAACCGGAGCGATACTCGGAATAGTCCAGAACGCGGGAGGCGCCGCAGGAGGAATTAACATGGGAGGCGGAAACGGCGCTACTACAGTAGGACAGCCGTAATATACAACCTTATTAAATCAACATTAAAATTTTTTTATGAAAGAACAAAATCAAAATAATCGGAATAATAATAAAGCCGGCGGCGGCGGCTATACCGAATTTAAAATTTATAGCGGCATATACGGCAAAGTAACGAGGTTCGGATTAGAAATTTACGACTGGGGGCTTTTTATATTTTTTGTTATGCTTTCTATCCTTTTATTGAAAAAAATTATTATTATCGCAATAGTATTAGACGCCGCCGTTTTAATTTTCTTAAAAAAATATAAAAAGAATAAGCCGGATTTTTATACAAGTTCGTTGCTGTCTTTTATATTTGCTAAAAAAGAGCTTTATGTTTTAGACCCGGAACAGGATAAAAAAATATGTTTTTAAATTCTGTATTA
>JAJZYC010000162.1 GCA_021806125.1 bacterium | reverse complement strand
AAGGCTTCAGCGTCTCCTCGGTCTGCTTCCTGTCCCATGGACAGCCTCCTTCGGAGCGCAGCCTCTTCACTATTTCAATCAGGCTCTTAAGCTCCGCATATTTTTGTTTTTCGTTTTCCATAAAATTATTCCTATACCCGATTCTTCTGTTAAATTTAACCGAAATAAAACAGTTTAAATATAAGCGCCGTTATTAAAACGCCTATAACGCTTCCCGTTAAAACCTCTATTTTAGTATGAATACCGCTGCTTATTCTGGATAATGCGATAAGAAACGCAAGTATAAAAGTAAGAAGCGAAACGACCGGATTCAAGGTTAAAAGAGAAACCGTCAGCCATATGGAAAATGCGACGGCCGCATGTCCGCTCGGAAACCCTCCCCTAAGAGGGGTTCCCTTATTAAATATAGCCTTTATAATTATTATGCCGACAAAAACTATCGAGATAATCACTATCGAGATATCGGAGCCCGCAGTTTTTAGCATATTTAAAACATAGTATATCACATAATACAGATATTTTGAAAAAATTATATAACCTACGACAAACGAACCGAACGAAGACAGAAGAACGGCGCCTGCCGCTAAATTTTTAACCGCCTCTATTCCGGGAGAGTATTCTTTAGATACGTAATCGGCCAGATATTCTATGGACGTATTCAAAGTTTCGGCAAAAAGAACGAAGAAAGCGGAAATAAATATAAGAAGAACGTCTGTTTTAGAAACCCTTAAAAAAAGCGCGAGGAAAATAGCGAGGAGAGCCGCCGTAAAATGGATCCTCATATTTTTTTCGGTTTTTGTAGCTAATATTATGCCTTCTATAGCCGCATTAAAAGATTCCAACCGATTTTGCGGAACAGGTTTCATAATTCTTTATATAAAAAATTCTGCATATATTTCATTTCTTTATCGTAGCCGGGGTCGTCTAAATCCAGCTTATGCTCCTCGTCATGGGCATATCCGAAAAGATGGAGAATTCCGTGGATTATTAATAGCGCGAGCTCCCTGCCAAATCCTTTTTTGTAATACTTTTCATTATTTTTAGTATTTTCGTCCTGTTCCAGCCCGTCCGAAGTTACCCAATCGGATTTCTCCCAAAAATGCCCGTATCTTATGAAATTTTTTTCTGCGGCGGAAGGCGCGATATATATCTCTCCTATATAAAAAATATCCCCTACCCATTCTTTTATTTCGAAAGACAGGACGTCCGTCGCTTTATCTTGATTTCTGTATATCTTATTTAATTTTTTAATATAGTTTTCCGAACAAAAAATTATATCTATTTCGTATGAACCGCAATAAAGCTTTTCTATCGAATTTTTAACGATATAACGGACTGACTTTCGATTTATTTTCAGCTTTCTTTGGGTATTCGCTATATTTATTACGGTTTTCATCTGCTTCATGCTTATCGCCTTCCTCAACAGGTTTGCCCGCATACGGTATCCTCTGGTGAAAAACGGAATTCAAAACTTTTACGAAAGCGTCGCCTATGGAATGGAGGTCTTTCAAGGTCAGTTCGCATTCGTCGAGCTGTCCGTCGCTGTAAATTCTGTTTATAGTCTTTCTGACCATAAGTTCCAGTCTCGAAGGAGAAATGTTGGCCATCGTTCTCGATATCGCCTCGACCGAATCCGCCAGCATAATTATACCGGCTTCCTTGGTTTGAGGTTTTTTGCCGCTGTATCTGAACGCATCTTTCGACAGATTTCCGTCTTTATTTTCATTGAAAGCCTTTTCATAGAACGCTCCTATCATAGACGTTCCGTGATGCTCGCCGATTATATTTTCTATTTTATCCCCTAATTTATATTTTTTTGCAAGTTCCTGTCCGTCTTTTACGTGAGATGAAATAATTAAACTGCTCATGGTCGGGGAAAGCTTGTCGTGCGGATTTTCCGAATTCGATATATTTTCGATAAAATAATTAGGCTTGGTTATCTTTCCTATGTCGTGATAGAGGCTCGCTACTCTGGCCAAAAGCGGATTAGCTCCGACCGCCGAAGCGGCTGACTCTGCAAGTGTGGCCGCCATTATAGAATGCTGATATGTCCCCGGCGCGACTATGGAAAATTGCCTTAATAGCGGGTTATTGGAACTGGAAAGCTCAAGAAGTTTGAAATCGGTCGTAAAATCGAATAATTTTTCGAATAAAGGTATAAGTCCTATAACCATTATAGAAGAGATAATACCCGACAAAAATGCAAGTACGATACTGTATATATTTTGTATATTTATCAGGTTCAGTCCTATCAGCGCAAATGCCAGGACCATAAAGCTGTTTAAAAATCCGGTAATAACGCCCGCTTTAAAGACGCGGCTCCATGAAGAAAAATCGAAGACCTCATATGAGGCTATAAAACTGCCGGCGAACGTATATATCATGAAAAAAATCGAGTTTTTAAAAATTATAGAGGTCAGAATAGAAAAAAGAGCTATATAAACGACCGAAACCTCCGAATTCAATATTATTCTTATTAGCATAGGTCCGAACGCAAAAGGAATTAAATAATAAATATCGTTCCTGTTTATGAAAGGAAAATATAGAGAAAGGGCTTTCGAGAAAATAATACCGGCTTTAATAACTAAAATAGAAGATAATAAAATAGTTATAATAAAAACGACATTTTTAAAGTCTAAGGAATTTCTAAATTTCTTTATATATCTATATGGAAATACATAAGACAGCGACAAAAGCATCGCGATGACGAAAAACAATCCTATAAGGGACGGTATATTATTTTTTAGCTTAAATTCGGCATCGTATGTATTTAATTCAAGCGCCTTCGATTTAGTTATAAGTTCTCCGGCGTTCACTAAAAGCATTCCTTCGTTTATATGTATATAAATCGGTATGTTTTCCTTTTTAATATCCTCTATTTTTTTAAGAGTGAGATACTTTGAATATACGATATCGGGTTTTATCATCCGATAAACCAATCCGTAAATATCGTTCTGCATATAAGGCGGCAAGAAGCCAAGATATTTTTTAGTATAATAATAGGTAAAGCCTTTCTCTTTTTTTAAAGTAAAAAATATTTGGGGGTAATTTACGGTTTTAAGCCTGTTTGTTATTATATTTTTAATTTCTATCTTTTTATCGCTTTCGGGCAGTTGAGACAGCACCCCTTTTTTATAAATACTGTAAACTATTTTTAAAATATAAGCCTCGATATTTTTATTGTAATTCAAATAGTAAAACTCGTTAAGAACGGACTTGTCCAATTTTATTCCTAATTTAGCGGCAAAGATATTTTCGGATATATCCATATTTTGCCTGTTCTGAGCATGGCTTTCTTTGTATGACCTTGCAAAAGCGAAAGCCCTGCTTATTTTTCTTGAAAGTGTTGCTTTTATCTCCGGATAATATAAATAAACATCGGGGCTGTTTTTGATTTTCTTCTTCAGGATGGCGTTAGTCGCTTTTACGTTTACGTATCTGAAACTCTTTTTGGCAATTATGGTTTTTGTTGCTATCTCTCCGGCTTTATATTTATTTTTCATAAACTCCATTCCATTATAAAGCAAAAAAGTTAAAAATATAGCGGAGATTAAAAGCAGGACTAATAGCGGGGTATAGCGGTTTTTAATTTCTAAAGTATTATTTTTTAGAAATTCGAGAAATTTCGTTCGTTTCATATGCTTTAATTATATTTTGAACAAGTTTATGCCTTAATACGTCGGTTCCGTTAAAATTAACTACTTCTATGCCGGCTATGTTCATCAGAATTTTACTCGCGGTTATAAGTCCGGATTCTTTATCGTAAGGCAGATCGGTTTGTGTTATGTCGCCGTTTACGACAATCTTGGAACCCGAACCTATTCTGGTAAGCATCAT
>JAJZYC010000161.1 GCA_021806125.1 bacterium | reverse complement strand
CTCCTTAATATAAATATAGATTTAAAATAATATAAAATACTTCCCATTATAAAACAATTCAAAACTAAAACATAGTTGTAATTTTTATTTATACACTTTTATAGTTATATTTGTCAATAAAAAAAAACCGACCGTTAAAAAAAAATAAACGTTATTTTATTTTTTTTATATACATAAAATTTAATTTATAAACATAGGTATTGTATAACGAATATTAAAAATATTAAATAATATAAAATATGATTATTGTAATAAAAAATCTGACGCCATACAAAATAACGAACATGGTAAAATATCGCCTGGATTTACCTTATGACTGCTTTTGCCTTTATTTGCCTTATGAATGCAATCCAGTTTTTGAACCAGCCGGGAGACGAAGGAGAGTACATATGGGTATAACCGGCCAAAACATTTTTATACGCTATGCCGTCGGAAATGCCGTCCACTCCGTAACCTTTCTTCATCTTAAATACAAAATTATATCTGTCTGGAGACATTTCTAAAAAAGAATGATGGAATTCGTGCCCTTTTATTAATTTAATTTTATCGAACCATATGCTCCCTGTCCCGTAAGAATATGGGGTTAGTTTCGTATATCCGTGCCCTTTCGGTTTTTTCGTAAGTTTGACGTCGGCGTCTATCGCTCCTACCATCTCGTTAAAATTGTTTTCATAAGAGATGCTTTTACAAAGATACATAAGTCCGCCGCACTCTGCATAGACCGGAAGCCATTCTTCTATTTTTTGCTTTATTTCTTTTCTTATAGCCGTATTTGCCTGAAGGTCTCCGGAAAATATTTCCGGGAAGCCTCCGCCGATATATAACGCATCGACCTCAGGGAGATGCTTATCGTCAATAGGGGAAAATTTAATTATTTCGCACCCTAAATCTTCGAGGGCTTCTAAATTTTCATTATAATAAAAATTAAACGCATTGTCGTAGGCAAGACCAATTTTAAGCTTATTGCGGCTTGTTCTTTTTATGTTGTTTTTTAAGAATAAATCACGTGGATTTTTGATACCCGGATATGATTTCTGCGCCGTTTTAGAAATTTTTACGATACTGTCCAAATCTATATATTCCGAAATTTTAGACGACATTTCCTCGACAAGTTTTTCTATTTCTTCAGCGGAGAGGGTGGATAAAAGACCGAGATGCCTCTGTTTTACTGAAAATTCCGTATTATTAGGAATATTGCCTACAACTTTTAAGTCGGTATAATATTTAATAGCTCTAAGCAAATTTTTTTCATGCCTTTTACTGTGGACTTTATTTAGGATTAATCCCTTTATATCCACCTCTTTATCAAATTCCTGAAATCCTAAAATAAGCGGGATTACTCCCCTGTTCAGCTCTCCCACGTCGATTATGAGAATAACCGGAAGCCCTAAAAGTTTTGACATCTCGGCATTAGAAGATTTGCCGTATATATCAAAGGAATCGTGCAAACCGTGGTTGCCCTCCACTATACTTATTTCGGAACCTAGAGAATGGCTTATAAAATGATTTCGGATTTTATTTTTAGACATAAAATAAAAATCAAGATTGTAAGTTCGTCTGCCCGACGCAATATTGAGCCACATAGGGTCGATAAAATCCGGACCTTTTTTAAACGGCTGGACAGACAGCCCTCTATTCCTTAACAAACGAGACAGTGCAATCGAAATAGTGGTTTTACCTGAATTTCTTTTAGCGGCGGAAATATAAATTCCGTTAATGCGGTTACTCTTTTTTTTATATCTTCCGGCGGCTTTGATACCAATATCAAACATCCTGTTTCCTAAGTTCTTTAATTTTTGAGATAAGATTGAGTTTGTAAGAAGAAAGTTTTTTGTCTTTTATTTCGTCTTCTCTATGCTCTACGGAGTATATTCTTTCGACTCCCAGAATAAATAAAGAAAATTCATATTCGGCAGATTTGTCTTTATTAAAATAGTGCTGATGAAATGCAAATTCATCGTCTTCTTCGATTATCTTGCTTATATAGAACGCTTCGAGTTTCGCCTGCAAAGGAAGGCCGTCGAAATATTTAAGCAGTTCCAGAATGAACTCTTTGCTGAGCTTGGTGATTTTCGTAATATAATCTACATCGTAGTTAAATTTCATAACCTGGTATAATTCCTTGAACTCCCCTCCTTAATAAGGAGGGGTGCCCGTAGGGCGGGGTGGTTATATTTAAACCTTGTAACTTGATAAAACTGCATTTATATAATAACTGGCGGAGAGAGAGGGATGAGCGTCCTTAATTAAGGACGCTAAAAGCGACGAACTTCCCCTTGCGGGCTACGCCCTTCGGGGGTTCGAACCCCTCTCTGTCCTGCCTTTACTATGTAACTTGATAAAACTGCATTTATATAATAACTGGCGGAGAGAGAGGGATTCGAACCCCCGGTAAGCTTACGCCTACAATTGATTTCGAGTCAATCGCCTTCAACCGGACTCGGCCATCTCTCCGTATAAAAAATAATACTTTATATAATTATAATAATGCCATATTGAACATGCTTATTTTTTACTTACGTTCTGCTTATTAAACTTATTAAATTCATAAGTTAAATAGCCGCGCGGAATTTCTCCTGTTATATGTTTAACGACGTAACCGTTTCTATCTATCAAAAAGGACTGCGGAATTTCGTAAATATTGCCGTATGCCTTTTCTATGGAATAATCAGCCATTCCAACCGGATAAGTTATTATTCCGCCTTTAAAAGTCTTTATAAAATGCAGAACGTAATTTTCTCCCTGATTATTAACCGAAAGACCTATTATCGCAAAACCTTCTTTCTTATGCAGTTTGTAGAATTTTTCCAATCTTGGTATTTCGTCTCTGCAGGGAGGACACCATGTAGCCCAGAAATTAACTAAAACTATTTTCCCTCTATATTTTTTTAAAGATAAGATTTTACCCTTATAATTAACGCTTGAAACGGAAAAAAGAGGCGCTAAAACCTTACTGCCCGATTTTTTAACCGCATAACCCTTTTTTTTCAGCAACTCAGGAGTTTTTATTATTAATATAGAGATACAAACAATAACTGCGATAAAAATCAGGGCCTTAAATATTTGTATGTTTCTTCTTTTCATTTTTAATTTTTAAATTATTATTTGGTTGTTTTTATGCTATTGTTATTTCCATTTAACCGGTCGTTTTATTCTATCACAAAGTATGATTATTATCAAAATAATATTGATAATTTTTTTTTTTATGATATATTAAATTCAGTATTCATTCATTTAAAATATACGGAGGCTATTTACTTAATGAAGGTAAACAAGGCGGTTTTTCCCGCCGCCGGTCTCGGAACAAGGCTTCTGCCGATTACTAAATCAATTCCTAAAGAAATGCTTGTATTGGTTGATAAACCGCTGATACAATACGGAGTAGAAGAATGCATTGGCGCCGACATTACCGATATAATTATTATTACGGGCAGGGGCAAAACGGCTATCGAAGATTATTTCGACAGGTCTATCGAACACGAAATTTTACTGAAAGAAAAAGGTAAACACCATCTCCTTAAATCCGTAGACGAGATAGCAAGCCGAATAAGCCTTACATATACGAGACAGAAAGAAGCTCTCGGTTTAGGGCATGCAATCCTGTGCGCGCAGAATATGGTGGGCGAAGAGCCGTTCGCGGTCGTTTTAAGCGACGATATTATAGATTCGGACACGCCCGTTATGAAACAGATGGTTGATATATATAAAAATTTCAGGTATTCCGTTTTGGCCGTTCAGAGGGTAAAAGACGAAGATGTTTCAAAATACGGAATAATAAGAGGGAGGGAAATTGAAAAAGGTTTGTACGCCGTCGAAGACCTCATCGAAAAACCCGACCTCAAAGACGC
>JAJZYC010000160.1 GCA_021806125.1 bacterium | reverse complement strand
ATTAATAGAGGAACCGTATATTATTAAAAACAGTTCGGTTTTAATATCGGTTCCCGTGAAAAAAGATTTAACCGAAATAGAAAAAGAAATAGAGTTTATCTCGGATAAGATTTCTAAGCCTCAGGTTATAGTCTTTATGAAAGCGGGCGGTTACGTAAAAGAGATTTTAAAAGCGTTTAACGGGCTATGCGGCAGGCAATTGGAAGAAGGAATGCTTAAACTTTATTTAATAGAGAAGTCAGCGCTTATAAATGATTTTGCGGAAAAGAAAGAACGGAACTACGATTACTTTTCGATTCTTATAGGGGTTTTCGTATAATATGGGCAAATCAATAGGAACTAAAATATATTTTGTATCGGCTGGTCCCGGCGACCCGGAACTTTTAACGGTAAAAGCCGCTAAAATATTAAAAAAATCCGACGCAGTTTTTTATGCCGGCTCTTTGATTAATCCCGGGATGTTAAAGGTTATAAAAAAGGGCGCGGAGTTAATAGACATGAAAATCCTTAATTTTGAGCAGATTAAGGAAAGGCTTGAGAATCTTATAGGATTGAAGCCAAATATTATATCCGTTCTTCATGCCGGAGATTCCTCAATATATTCAGCTATAAACGAACAAATGAATTATCTGGACGAAATGGTGATAAAATATGAAATCATACCGGGGGTTACCGCCGCCTTTGCCGCAAGCGCCGCAAATAATTCTATTATGACATTGCCGGATGTTTCGCAAACGGTAATATTTTGCAGAGGAGAAGGCAGAACGGGAAAACTGCCGGACGGACAGGATATAAAGAGCCTTGCGAGCCATAAGGCTACGATGGCCATATATCTGAGCTTCGGATTAATCGACGGCGTAGTCGGGGATTTAAAGGAATATTATCCGGAAAATACGCCTTGTCTGATTGCTAAAGACGTATCGCTTAAAAGCCAGATTTTAATAAATTGCGAATTGAAAGACGTAGTTAAAAAAGCAGGGGAATTTTCCGTCAAAAATATGGCGGTTTTAATAGTCGGAGAGGCTTTAAGGGGAAAATATTTCAAAGAAAATAGGTCGAAACTTTATGATAAGAGCTTTTCGCACGGATTCAGAAACGGTGGAAATACCGTCTGACGCCGTATTTAAAATTACGAATATCGCCCTTGTAATAACCTCGGAAAATTCTTTAAAGAAAGCGGTTAAAATTTACGGCGGCATGGCAAAAAAGCTCAAAGCGCGCAGCGAGGCCGATATTCCGGACATTTCCGAAATTATAAATCTGCATTTTTTTATCGGAGAAGAAAAAAACGGATTAACGCAACGCGCCTTTAGCTTGCAGGCGGAAACGGCGGCTTTAGAAACGCCTTCTGCCGATGGGATAAAACTTCTGAAGACGGGCATCGAAAGATATAAAAAATTATCGGAAGATTATTTTATTAAAAAGCTGTTCCGCGGATACGATTTCATAGTATTCTTTCTGGCGGCTGGGGCGGCGGTCAGGATTATCGCGCCTTTTCTTAAAGATAAATTCAGCGACCCCGGCGTTATAGCGATAGACGAAGCCGGAAAATTCGTCGTCAGCCTGCTTTCCGGTCACACGGGGGGCGCGAATAAATTTGCCGAGGAAACCGCAGGGTACATAGGAAACGGAGCAATTCCGGTAATTACCACCGCGACGGACGCAACCGGAAATTTTTCTTTGGATATGTTCGCAGATAGGTTCGGCCTGTTTATAGAAGACGGGGAAAGCAAAATAAAAATATTCAATAAAGCTTCTATTTGCGGAGAAGAGATAAGAATATACATAGACGAAGACAGTATTTTTAACATGCGGGAAATAAAGTCTTATATAAGCGGGTTTAAAAACGCAAAACGAATAATCCTGTCGAAAGGTTTAAATACCGCAAACATGGGCAGCAAAAAGGCGGCGGTCGTTTCTTTAAAAGAAAACCCGAAAAATATTGCGGAAGCCGAAAATATTGCGCTTTTAAGGCCGAGACGCTTAACCGTAGGCATAGGCTGTAATAAGAATACCTCGTTTAAAGAGATAGAAGATTTTATATCTTCCGTATTTAAGGAAAATAATTTATCGCTTAAGTCAATAAGGAACGTTGCTACGATAGACTTAAAAAGAAATGAGGCCGGATTGCTGGAATTCGGATATAAATACGGTAATTTTATAGACTTTTACGATAAAGACGAAATAAATGCCTTTATAGATTCGAGTAAAAATAAAAAAAACAATAAAAAAGGAAAAGAGGCGGGTATAAATATAGAATGGTCGGCAAGTTTTAAACACACCGGAGCATATTCCGTCTGCGAACCTTGCGCGGCGATGTCGGCGAAAAACGGCGGGGAACTGCTGATACCTAAACAAAAAAAAGGAAATGTAACGGCAGCGGCGGCAATAGTTTCTTAACTTAATCGACGTGTTTTCCTGAACCGCCTTAGGCGCATAATAAATTCTGGATTCCCGCCTGCGCGGGAATGACAACTGTTAGGGGAAAAGTTAAATTGCAATATTGTCATTCCCGCGAAAGCGGGAATTCAGAAAATAAATTTAAGAATCGGGATTAGCGTATTAATAGAGAAGAAAAGGAGGGTGATTAATGGAATTAAACGGCGGACGGTCAGAATCTTACGGAAAGATAACGGTTATAGGAACCGGTCCGGGAGACACCGAACATTTAAGCAAAAAAGCTCTCGAAGCCATAAAAGAGGCGGAAGTAATAATAGGTTATTCTTCATATTTGAGGCATATAGTAGATATATTAAGCGAAAAACAGGAAAGACTTCCGTTCAATATGAAAGACGAAATTAAAAGATGCGAAGCGGCGGTTAAAAAATCTTTGGAAGGCAAATCCGTAGCGCTTGTTTCGGGAGGCGACGCAGGCATTTACGGAATGAGCGGTCTTTTGCTCGAAATTATAGACAAAGAATCACTCACCGGAAAAATTCCCGTGGAAATAATACCAGGCATTCCGGCTTTCTGCGCAGTTTCGGCGGCGGCTGGAGCGCCGATAACAAACGATTTTTGCGTTATATCTTTGTCTAATCTTTTAACTCCGTGGAAAGACATAGAAAAAAGATTGAAGGCGGCGGCGGCTGGAGATTTTGTGATAATAATCTATAATCCAAAGAGCATGAAGAGAAAAGAAGAGCTGACTATCGCAAAAAATATCCTTCTGGAAAATATCGGGAAAGACAGGCCTGCCGTTATCGCAAAGGCGGCGACTAGACCCGACGAAGAGATAATTATAACGACGCTCGAAAATATAGACAAATTCGATATCGTAAGTATGAATACCACGATAATAATAGGAAACGGCAACACATACGTGAACGATTTGTATATGATAACCAGAAGGGGATACGGTAATAAATACGATTTAAGCAAAAATAATATCGAGAAAAATATAGCGGAGGAAAATTAGATTATGAGAGTCCTTGTAACGGGCGGAGCTGGTTTTATCGGTTCTAACTTATGCGAAAGGCTTTTAAACGCAGGGCATGAAGTTTTATGCATGGATAATTTTTATACGGGGTCGAAGAATAATATAAAAGAATTTACGGGCAATCCCTCTTTCGAAGTCATCAGGGGCGATATAAGCTCTCCGTTTAGCATAGAGGCCGATTTTATAGTTAACCTCGCCTGTCCGGCGTCGGTTCCGCATTATCAAAGAGACCCTTTGAAAACTATGAAAGACAACGTTTACGGCATATTTAACGTTATGGAAAACGCAGCGCGCCTTAAGATACCGGTTTTACACACTTCCACTTCGGAAGTTTACGGTTCGCCGTCCGTCCATCCACAGCCCGAAAATTATAACGGCAATGTTAATCCGGTTTCTATAAGGTCTTGCTACGACGAA
>JAJZYC010000159.1 GCA_021806125.1 bacterium | reverse complement strand
GACTATGCCTCCCTTGCTGTAAAAATAACCGAAAAAATTAAAGATGCTTCGATAGGCACGGATATAATAAGCGGTTTTCCGGGTGAAACAGAAGACGATTTTTCGGAAACGGCAGACAACCTTAAGAAACTGCCTCTCTATTATATTCACGCATTTTCTTATTCCGACAGGCCGGGAACAAAGTCTTATTATTTAGGACAGAAAGTCGGCGAAACTGAAATAAAGCGCAGAACGGGTATAATCAGGGAGATTTCATCACAAAAAAAAGTGGAATTTCATCGGATATTCCGGAATAAAACTTTAGAATTCCTTAGCCTGACCGATAATAAAGCGATAAGTTCCAATTATATAAAAGCTAAGATATGCGGCGATTCGCCCGTTCCTCCCGGAAAACTTTTTAAGGGAAACATAATAGAAACGCCGAACAGGGTTGCTCCGGCTGAAGAGGTATCTGTTGCGATAGAAAATTATATATAAATTTTAAATCACCGTTAGAAATTTATATATAATATGTTAAAATAATTTATAATAGTTTCCTGCGGTATTTTATTTAATAATAAGCAAAAATGGATTATAATATCATAGAAAAAAGAATAGGTTATTCGTTTAAAGATAAAACATTGTTAGACCTTGCTTTTACGCATAAATCTATAAATCAGGGAAAAAATTACGAGAGGCTTGAGTTTCTCGGCGATGCCGTTATTGGAGCAATCGTAGCGGAATACCTTTATTTGAATTTTAAAGATTTAAACGAGGGGGAGCTTTCGAGATACAGGGCGGCGCTGGTTAGATTAGACGCCTTATGCGATATTGCCGAAAAACTTAATATTTCCGAATTTATTTTAAAAGAAAGGGACAACGGCATAGCCGGTAAGGACTCTAACGGTATAAATAAAAGGATAATAAGCAATGTTTACGAAGCGGTTATAGGAGCCGTGCTCTTAGACTCGTCTTATAAAAAAGCGAAAGATATCCTGCTGTCGCATATACATAAGTTTATTCCGGATATTCGCAAAACAATTTCGGAAAATACGGATTTCAAAACGAATCTTCAGGAGCTTCTCCAGAAGGAATCTGGCGCTACTCCCGAATACCGCACGGTTAAAAAAGAGGGGCCTATTCATAATGTCGTTTTTACGATTTGCGTAAAAATAAACGGAGAAATTTTTGGTTACGGAACAGGACGCTCTAAAAAAATTGCAGAACAGGACGGCGCAAAAAAAGCTCTTATAAAATTTTTAGAAAAAAATAAATGATAAAAAATAACGATTTTTTTGTACTGCTAATCGGCAGGCCTAACGTAGGCAAATCGACCATATTCAATAAAATACTCGGCGGAGCATCCGCCCTGTCTTCAAAAATAGCCGGAACTACGCTTGATTTGAATATTAAAAAAGTTTCTTTCGGCGGCGCCGATTTTCTTATTTCCGACAGCGGCGGATTTAACGTTTCTCCTGCAAACGAAACCGAAAAAAAAATAAAAGAAAAGGTTTTTGAATATTCCAAAAAAGCCGGCATAGTTTTATTCGTGGTTGATTTTAAAAGCGGATTTATACCGGAAGACAAGGAAATTTTCCTGCGTTTAATCAAAAATGAATCCAATATTATCTTAGTAATTAATAAGGTTGATTCGCCTAAAGACGCGCAAAACGCAATAGCCGAATTTTCCGGCATGGGCATAAAAAAAATAGTTGCCGCAAGCGCCGAAACCGGGATGGGAATTGACGATATTATCGAAGAAATAACAGACGAAATAAATTTAAAAAAACCTACGAAACCTTTAAAGAAAAATGAAGAAGCAGGTTTTAAAATTGCGATTATAGGAAGGCCTAACAGCGGCAAATCTACTTATATTAACTCTATTTTAAAGGAAGACTTGCTTTTTACGGATCAGAAACCGGGTACGACAAGGGACTCTATAGATACGTACATCCGATATAAAGAACACGCCATAACCTTGGTCGATACCGCCGGTATCAGAAAAAAATCCAGATTAGACGCAAACTCTTCTGCTTTTCAAAAACAAAGCATGGAACAGATAAAAAGAGCCGACGTCGTTATAGTTTTTATAGACGTCAATTCGGAGATATCGCATGAAGACCTTTCGCTTTTAAAAAAGGTTACGTTAGACAAAAAACCTTTTATCATAGCTTTTACGAAGTGGGACTTGAAAGATAAAGATGCGGAGGATGCCGCCTTTAATTTAAAAAAAGAGATTAAATTCATGCTGAAAGAATTTCATGAAACTCCTTTCGTTTATATATCCTCTAAAATAAATAAAAATTTATATAAAATATTAGATTTGGCTATAGAAATTTATCATTCAAAAAGAATAAAAATTAAAAAGAAAGACTTGAATAAATTTATAGAAGAAGCTAAAACGGACAATAATGCCGGAAGATTATATAAATATATAACATACGGAGTTCAGAAAGAAGGAGAGGAAATCCCCACTTTTATATTATTTACCGGCAATAAAGGAAAAATATTTACAATGGTAGATATAAAATTTTTAAGAAACAGCATTAAGGAAAGATTCGGAATAAAATCCAACGTAGAAGTTATAATAGAATATAAAAAATATTAATTCGAATTATTTAGTATTTTTCGACAGCTCCTCTACTTTAGCTTCCAATTTCTGAATTTTTTTGGTGAGTTCTTCTATATCGTAAGTCGAGGCAAAATTCATTTCATCCAATAAAATATCGGCTACTTTTTCCTTAATTGATTTAAAGATAACGCTGGATTCATATTTTACGGTTTCTATAATCTGGTCTGCCGCTTCCCTGCTTTCTTCATCCGATATATCGACGTAATCGTCTAATTTCTCCTGTGCAAGAATAGAAAGACCTTTAAGTGCTTTAAGAACTAAATTTATATTGTCCGACATCTTAACCTTCCCCTTATTTTTATTTTATATTTTTTAGATTTCGTTCTGCCTGACTTTCGCCATTATTCCCCTGAGAGACACATTATGCCTCGAAAAACCCATTTCGGCATAATCTCCGCCTAAAGCTATGCCTATAAGCTGAGGAAGATGCAGTATCGGCAGGGACAATTTTTTATTTATGCTTTTTGCCGCAACAGTCTGATAAGTATCGAGGCTTAAATGGCATAAAGGGCATGGAGTAACCATTACGTCAGCATTTTTTTCCTGAGCTTCGAAAATTGCATTCCCCGCCAAAGATGTAGAAGTAGCCTCATTTACGAGTATCGTCTGAAATCCGCAGCATTTTGTCCTGCGGCCGTACGATACGGGTTCGCCGCCTAATGCCTTTATTAATTCTTCGAATCCCTGAGGATTTTCTACGTCGTCGAACTTAACCGCACTGGAAGGCCTCAATATATGGCATCCGTAAAATGGAGCGATGTTAATTCCTTTCAGACTTTTTACGGCTTTTTCTTTAAGCTTATCGAAACCTATATCGTCCCTGACGGCATATAAAATATGTTTTACTTTAACTTTTCCGGAATATTTAAGCCCTATTTTAGATAGATATTCATTGGTTTTTTCTAAAGATTCCGGATTATTTATAAGTTCTTCGTTTACCTCGCTAAGCGTTAAAGTGCAGGTATTGCATATCGTCATTATATCGAGTCCGTCTTTTTCGGCTAACGCAAGGGTTCTCCCGTTGATAAAAAGTTTTAAATTTTTATCGAATCCGTCAATTACGCCTCCTCCGCAACAGGAAGCTTCAGGCATAGGAATTAAATTTATACCTAATTTATATGCTATAAATTTAGTAGCATTATCCAGTTCCTTACCGCTTTCCTGAGCTACGCACCCCGGATAATAAGCATAGGTAATCATTATTTTTCCTCCAGATCTAATTCTTTGTATGCAAGCCTTATATCGTC
>JAJZYC010000158.1 GCA_021806125.1 bacterium | reverse complement strand
TACGGCAAGCTTTCTTCCGGCATAATCCGCAATAATCAGCGACAAAAAAGAATAAACGGAAAAATATCCTATAAAAAGCCTTGAAACATAAGTAACTTTAAACATAAAAAGAACGGCGTAAATCAAGAATACGGATATAACCGTTATTTCAAAGAGCTTTATTATATCCGATTTAAAACTTTCCGCGTTCAGGTTCAAATACATCCTGAATAAAAAAAGCAGGAAATAAAAAATGATTGCTATCGGAATTAAAAGCCACAGGTAATAAAAAATAGAATATAGCTTATATCCTATAAAAATGGGGGTTACAAGATTGTATGTAATAAAAGCCAGGAAAAAGCCGCCGCAGACGAAAATAACGGAAAATACATAAAAATACTGCGCAAGGATTTTACTTCTTTGAGATAACATAATCGAAAGTAATTTTAATTATTATTTAAATATATTATAAACTCTGGATTCCCGCCTACGCGGGAATGACTTTGAGAGGATTTAACCTTTCACCCAACGGGTGTCATTCCTGCGAAAGCAGGAATCCAGAATATAAAATCCTAAATCGGAATTAGGGCTATACTAGCATTAGCGATATTCCTGCTCCGCTCCCGGCAGCAAACCTGCGGCGGCGGACATCGCCAGAAAAAAAAGCCATAAATTCGCCAGTTCGTCGTTGGACATGTTCGATACGCCGGCGAAAGAACCGTAAAATATTATGCTCGCTCCTATGGTTATTGCGGCTATTTTGCGTAGAAATATATCGCGCGAACCCATAAAAAGTTTAAAAGGATTTTTTAAAGCCAGAAAAAAAAGCCACATGAGCGCCGCAAAGCCGAATATTCCGGTTTCGGCAAGCGTCTGCATATAGCCGTTTTCCGGCCAGTTATCGTATAAATCGTAAAATTTTTTACCCGTTTTAGGATTGTAATACCAAGGGAACCTGACTCCTTTATGCCCGTCGAAATACTTCGAAAACGCACCTACCCCCACGCCGGTTAACGGAAATCTTTTAAAAACCGCCCATGACGATTCTATTAAAGCGACATGGCTTTCGATATCGGCATGATTTTTTAGCTCAAGCCTGTATATTTTTGGATTAAACATAGAAAAAATCCTGTTTTTGAATGTTTTGGATGCCGAAAAAATTCCGATATTCAACACTAAAAGCAGAATGATTGCCGCAAAAAAAAGCTTCTTCGATTTCAAGTACATTAAAACAAAAATTGCCGGTATAATACCGAGCCAGGCCGACCTTGCCTTCGCAAACGCTATATCGAAAAATCCCAAAAGCAGAATAAACCCGAAAAAAACGCCGGATGCGGCTTTAGGTATTAACCCGACAAAAGATATCCCGCCTTTTTCGTCCCGTTTTTTAAAATCCAGCAGATAATAAGCCGTAATTACGATTAAACCGTAAGAAACCTGCACCGGAAAACCTACCCAGTTGCCGATCGGCCCGGTAAGCCTGTTTTGGGAGTGAAGGGCATTTATAAAAATTCCCTGAAAAAATCCGTAAATTATCGCGGCGCATATAGAAAGAGTAAAAGTATAAACCATAAATTTTATTCTTTTTCTGGTGTTCAATAAACCCGCCGCCGCAAAAAAGAATAAAATGAAATAAAATATCTCGCCGCCTTCGTTTAAACTGTCCTTGAGGCTGTATGTCCAGATAAACGAAAGCAGAACTATTGCGGCATATATAAAAAGAGGGGTATTAAATCCGGTTTTAGGAATGGAAATATCGCGTTCGGCAATTTTATATGCGATAAAAAATATAATAGCGGCTACCATTCCGAAAACGGCAAAACCGTCTTTGATAGGTATAAAAAGCGCAAATAAAAATATTCCGAAAAGGCCGGCTTTTTCAAAAAACCCGCTTAATCCCGGTTTCCTGACGGCAAGCGCGATTAAAACGGCGGCGGAGAATACTATAGCTATAATTTTAATTAACAGCAGAAGATTCAATATAATTTACCATTCTATTTAATAATGTCGTAATACAGGCTTTCATAAACCTTCGCGGAATCTTCCCATCCGAAGTGTTTATTTGCAGAATTAATGACGAGACTGCCCCATTCGGAGCCGTCTCCCATATAGAGGTTATACAATTCGTTCAGCGCCCATGCAATACCGTCCGGGTTTGTATGTTTAATAAGAATGCCGGACGGATTTTTTACGCCGGCGTCCATAATATCCGAAACCGTATCGTGAAGACCTCCGGTGTCTCCTGCCGCGATGACGCAGCCGTATCTCATAGCTATCATCTGGGACAACCCGCACGGTTCGAATTTGGAAGGCATTACGAAAATATCCGCCGCCGCATATATTTTATGGGACAGCGCTTCGTCGTAACTGCCCGTCATGGCATAAACCTTATCGCCGTAAATTTTAGACAGATAATTAGCTTTTCCTTCTATATAATCCCTGCCGCTTCCGAGAATAACGGCCTGAAACGGAAAATCGCTCCAGTTAAAAAGCGCGTCTAAAAATTCGTTTATGCCTTTTTCTTCCGTTAATCTGCTTACTATGCCTATAAGAGGAAGAACCTTTTCGTTATCGCCGGTCTTCAGAGGCATGGAAATATCGGAGAAAAGAGCTTTTTTATTTTTAAGCTTAAAATCTTTCCATTGTCCGTAATCTTTCAGCTTATATATATCTTCCTTTAAATTCAAGTTACTGCTTATAAGCCGGTCTGTTTTAGGATTCCAGTAATCTAAATCGATTCCGTTAAGTATTCCCTTAAGCCTGCCTCCGTTTTTAAGGCTTTTCAATTCGCCGTCCAGCCCGAATCCGAATCCCGGAGAGGTAATTTCGCCGGCATACGTCGGACTTACGGTCGTAACGACGTCGGACAGCTTTATCCCGCCTTTTAAACTGTTAAAAGTTCCGAAATGTTCGTAAGCCGAGGAAGAATTATATTTGAAGTCTATGCCGATATCGTAAAAATCGTCTATGCCGTAAACGCCCTGATATCCGAGGTTATGGATAGTAAAAACTATGGCGGGCCTTAATCCTTTCGCATTTACATGCCTGCCTAGTTTAGCGTTCAATATGCCTTCCGTCCCGCCCTGCAGCCTTACTTTTTCGTCCCCGAAAGTCTGCCTTACGACGGCCGGAACCAGCCCCCCCGACCAGTCGTGCGTATGGACGACCAGCGGAATGCCGAGAATTTTCATAGCATATACCGCCCCGTGCGCAAGCATGGCATACCTCCACAGATTGTCCTTATAGGCGCAAACCCCTCCGTGGGAACCGTAAACATCCTCTCTGTTAAAAAAATGATTCTGTTCTACAAGGACGACGGGGATATCGCCCATTGCAAATCCGGTTTTAATTCCGAAGTCGAAAGGAATCTCGCCGAAATTTACCTTGCCGGGCGGATAAACTTCTCTGATATCTATTAAATTTTTTGGAATTATATTTTTGTAATAAGGAATAACGACTCTGACGTTCATGCCGGTTTTCAACAGCACTTTAGGAAGGCTTCCCATAACGTCGCCCAAGCCCCCCGCTTTGACTAACGGCGCCATTTCCGCCCCTACAAACCATATTTCGTTATTAAACTCGCTCATTTTTCCTGCCCGTAAAATACAGTAATATATTTAAAAAAATATTAAAATTTGTATTTTTAAGTAATTTCTGGATTCCTGCTTTCGCAGGAATGACAATATGCAAATTTAACTTTTCATCCAACAGATGTCATTTCTGCGAAAGTAGGAATGACAATATGCAAATTTAACTTTTCATCCAACAAATGTCATTCCTGCGAAAGCAGGAATCCAGAAATAAAATTTTAACTCGGTATCAGAGTTTAAATACATCTAAAACCGTTCCTTTCCGATATTTTCTATATCTATAATTATTATACTACTAAAATCTTCTCCCGGCGTTAA
>JAJZYC010000157.1 GCA_021806125.1 bacterium | reverse complement strand
GTATTTTTAATTTATGAAAAGAACGGTTTTTTTAATTATCTTGTCTTTTGCGGTTTCTATCCCTCTTTTTTATCTGTCGGGATGTTCGGTTTTAAGCTCGGTCGGTATTCCTCCGGCGGTTCATTCGAGCGGCGGATACAGGTCGGCTCTGCGGAAAGCGAGCAGAAAAGCCGATATTTATAATAAATTGAATACCGTAATGTATATAAGGGCTACTTATTTTAATAGAACTTTCGTCCGCGCTTATGAAAAAGACTCCCTTTATTATTATATGAAAAAGCCTGAAGGATTAAGGAAAAAACTCCGCGGATACGTTACTTTCTTGGTTTCGGTTTATACTCCGCAAAAATCCTATAACAACTTAGATTCAAACCGCTCTATATGGATGGTTTATTTAACGAATAACAAGGGCGAAAGCGTAATGCCCGTCAGCATCAAGCCTTCTCAGAAAAAAAGAGTGTTTTTGAAGAAGTTTTTTCCATACGTTACGGACTGGTCGAAGCAGTATATTATGAAATTTCCTGAATATTACGCTAAAAAAGAAAATAAGCTGTTTTTGAATCCTTCGGTAAAATGGATAAAACTTATAATTACCGGAGTAAACGGAAAAGCGGTTTTAAAATGGAACGTAAATAAATAGCAAACAATACTAGCCATGCATTTTAACGTCCTTATTATAGGTTCGGGAATAGCCGGACTTTCTTTCGCAAACAGGTTCTGCGAATCGGTTTCCGTCGGCATTTTTACGAAAAAAGAAGAAGCCGAATCGAATACCAATTACGCGCAGGGCGGGCTTGCCGCCGTTATGAACCTCGATAAAGATTCCTACGAAAAACATGTCCGGGATACGCTGACCGCGGGGGACGGACTTTGCGACGAAAAAATCGTCAGAATGGTCGTGGAAGAAGGACCGGGAGTAGTAAAAGACCTATTGGGCTGGGGCGTTAAATTTGCCAAATATTCCGAAAACAATAAAGAATTCGACCTCGGCAGGGAAGGCGGACATTCCGAAAGAAGGGTCCTCCATGCCGGAGACATTACCGGAAGGGAAATAGAAAGGGCGTTAGTCGAAACTTCCAGAAAAAAGCCCAATATAAAAATATTCGAAAATCACATAGGCATCGATTTAATTACTACCCGCAAGCTTAAAACGGAAAGGGAAAAGGAAAACAGGGTTTTAGGCGCATATTTTTTAAATAAAAAAACCGGCGAAGTTATAACCGCGGGCGCGGACGTCGTCGTTCTCGCAACGGGCGGAGCCGGAAAAGTTTTCCTCTATACTTCAAATCCCGATATATCCACGGGCGACGGAATAGCGATGGCGCACAGGGCGGGCGCTAAAATAGCCAATATGGAATTTTACCAGTTTCACCCTACCATATTGTATCACCCTGAAGCAAAATCGTTTTTAATATCCGAGGCGCTGAGGGGGGAGGGCGGAACGCTAAGATTAAAAGACGGAACGCCTTTTATGGACAAAGTCCACCCTCTTAAAAGCCTTGCTCCCCGCGATATAGTCGCAAGGACGATAGACTTTGAGCTTAAAAGGACGGGAGACGAATGCGTATATCTCGATATGACCCATAAGAGCAGGGAGTTTCTGGAAAAAAGATTTCCCGATATATTTAAAACCACGCTAAGTTTCGGCATAGATATGTCCAAAAAATGGATTCCGGTCGTTCCAGCCGCCCATTACCTCTGCGGAGGGGTTATGACGGACGAAAACGGCTTGACTTCTATCGGCGGCCTTTACGCTATAGGGGAAGTCGCATGCACCGGACTTCACGGAGCAAACAGGCTTGCAAGCAATTCTTTGCTCGAAGGGTGCGTTTTCGCGAAAAAGGCGTATGAAGCGGCGGCGGGGATGTTTAAAGAAACCGGTAAATTGGAAGAATGCGGGAATCCGGAATCTTTAAGCAATGCCGGCGAACAGGCCGTTCTTCCCGAATGGAAAGACTTCGGCTTGACCGGCGGCGACGAGATGATAGTCGTTTCGCATAACTGGGACGAACTCCGGCGGACTATGTGGAACTATGTCGGCATCGTCCGTTCCGACAAGCGTCTCGAAAGGGCAAAAAGGCGCATAGACAACCTGCTGGCGGAAATCAAGGAATATTACTGGAATTTTAAAATAACCACGGACCTGCTCGAACTGAGGAATATAGCGGAAACGGCAAACCTTATAATAACTTCCGCGATTTTAAGAAAGGAATCGAGAGGCACGCACTACAATATAGACTATCCGGACAAAGACGACAAAAACTTCAAACATCCTACGGTGCTGTAATTTAAAAAAAATAAGTTAATGACTTTTATTTTTTATACGGCTAACGCTTCTATAAAATCATCTTTAGAAACTCTTTTAGAAAAAGAAATTACTTCAACGGCAACAATTTTATCATCATTATCGTAATCTATTACTAATCCGGAGTCCTCAATATATTTGCTGTCTTTTATGGCATTATCAGAAAATTTTATTTCTAAAATATCGCCCTCTTTATCGTAATCTATTTTTAACATGATTCGCCCTTTATATTTTTTTTAATTCGTCTGTCCAAAAAACAACTTACTACTAAAAAACAGTTTTTATCCTCCCATTTGCCGATAATCCTTAAGTAATGATTATTATCTACTTTGCTTATAAAATGAATTAATGAATTATCGAATTTATCGCTTTCAATTAATTCTGGATTTGTAATAATATTTTTAATAGTATCCAGAGGAATATTTCTTTCTTTTATTTTTATTTTAGCATGATTCGTTAATTTTATTTTTACATTATCCATTCAAATTATTAATAGCAATATTATCGCTATACAATTTTTTTTAAATAAATAAATCCGACACCTCTATCCGTTTTTTCTAATGCCCTAAAAAATGCAGCGCTACCAATGCGGCAAGAACCGCCATTATTAAACTAAACCCAAGCGTAAGCCTTTTATCTATGCCGTCTATCTTGGCGTCGAATTTTTTATCAAACGCGTCTATCTTGGCGTCGAATTTTTTATCAAACGCGTCTATCTTGGCGTCGAATTTTTTATCAAACGCGTCTATTTTGCTATCGAATTTTTCATCTATGCCGTCTATCCTGGCATCGAATTTTTTATCAAACGCGTCTATCCTGGCATCGAATTTTTCATCCAACATGCCTATCTTGGCATCGAATTTTTCGCTCTGTGCTTTAAAACCCTCATCCATTTTATCGGACAGGTTATGTATCTCGGTATCTATTTTATCGGACAGTCTTTGCACTTCCGATTCCATTTTATCGGACAGGTTATGTATCTCGGTATCTATTTTATCGGACAGTCTTTGCACTTCCGATTCCAACTTATCGGATAACGTATTTATCTGAATTTGAAGGTTGTTAAATTTCTCGGTAAAGAGTTTTTCCTGACCGTCGAACCTGCTGTCGAAGTATTTTTCGGGGGACACCGATAAGCCCATATTCATATAATCTTCGCTTCTTTTGGTTTCTTCCATTATTATTCTCTCCTTTTATTATAACATTCAAATTAATATTTTCAATATGTAAAAATATACATGTAAAAAATATAATATCATGCGGATTGTTGCGGGATTATGACGAAATTATTACAAACGCGTTAAATTTACGTTGCGTTTCGGTTAATGAGCGGCGCAAATACAGGCGGGAGTAGAGGAATAAATAAATCTGACACCTTTAAAAAAGATATTGACACGGGTTTAATCGGAGAAGTATAATAATATCAATAGGTATTTTACGTTTATTTATTAATTATTTATATCAAACTTTATTTAAAAGGGGGATTTTATGGGAAGAGAAGGAAAAGCGGGCAATGAAGCGTTCACGCTTATCGAACTCGTTATGGTTATTCTGTTAATCGGTATTCTGGCGGCGGTCGTCCTGCCTAAGTTCGTAAACCTGACCGGTT
>JAJZYC010000008.1 GCA_021806125.1 bacterium | reverse complement strand
ACATTAGATGGTCCTACCTCGATAAATTTAGAAACCCCGGATATTTTTTCCATATTAACGATAATATCTTTCCACATAACGGGGGAAACTATCTGCTCCAGAAGAAGCCTTACCGCATCGTCTTTCTTAGAATAATTCAGCGAGGCGGCATTGGAAAATATATCGCATTCCGCATCTCTGAACCAGCCTCTGTCTATAAACGAAGAAAGATTTTCCTTTGCGCTTTCCATAAACGGCGTATGAAAAGGAGCGCTGACCGGCAGAACGACTATTTTTTTGGCTCCGCGCTCTTTAAGCAGTAAACATGCTTCATCTACGAACGACGACATACCCGATATTACGGTTTGAATTTCGGAATTAATATTCGCTATAAAAACTCCTTCTTCATTTTTTAAATGATTGACTTCGCCTATCGCAGTTTTTATAGTATTTTCGTTAAGCCCTATAACCGCCGCCATTTTGCCGAATCCCACGGGACAAGCGGTCTGCATAAAAAATCCTCTTTTTTTTGCGATTAAAAGAGCATTCGAAAAATCGACGGAGCCTGCGGAAACGTTTGCGCTGTATTCGCCAAGGCTGTGTCCCGAAACGCAAACCGGCTTTAAACCGGTTTCTTTTTCTATAACCCTGAGAATCGCCGTGCTCACGGTTAAAAGAGCCGGCTGGGTATTTTCCGTCAGGTTAAGCGCCGCGCCGTCGTCCCCCAGAATCAAGCTTTTCATATCTAAGCCTAAGGTATCCGAAGATTCTTCTAAAATAAGACGCGCTTCATTGAAATTTTCAAAAATATCTTTTCCCATGCCGGCATGCTGAGACCCTTGGCCCGGAAAAACAAACGCTATATTTGAGTTTGACGATTTTTCCATTTGTTATTCTATATATTATTTTATGAATTTAGCCATATTTTTAATAAAATCTTCCGTCTGCGAAACTATTTCCTCTATGACTTCTTTTACCGTTTTTTCTTCTTTTATGAGTCCCGCTATCTGTCCGCTCATTAAAGAACCCATTTCGACGTCTCCGTCAACCGAAGCGGCTTTTAATTTTCCAGTTCCAAGTTTTTCATACTCGGCAACAGGCGCGCACTTTCCTTCCAGCTCAAGAAACATTTTGGCAAGCCTGTTTTTTAAAACCCTTACAGGATGGCCGGTAGGCCTTCCTGTAACTACGGTGTCCCTGTCCGATGCTTTTACGACCATATCTTTCCAGTTTTGATGCACATGGCATTCCTTTGTTGCAAGAAATCTCGTACCCATCTGGATGCCGCTTGCGCCGAGACATAAAGCCGCGGCAAATCCTCTGTAATCCGCAATGCCTCCTGCCGCAATAACCGGTATGCCGACGGCGTCGGCAACCTGCGGGACTATTGCCATAGTAGTAATTTCGCCTATATGTCCGCCGGATTCGGTTCCTTCCGCAATTACGGCATCCGCACCCGCCTTTTCCACCCTCTTTGCCAGAGCGGAAGAAGGAATAACCGGTATAACTTTTATACCCGCATCGTGAAACCGTTTTATGTAAGGACCGGCATTGCCTGCCCCTGTCGTTACGACCTGAACGCCCTCCCGAATAACCGCATCTACCAGCTCTTCTATATAAGTTAAATAAAGTATAAGGTTGACTCCAAAAGGCTTATCGGTATTCTCTTTTGCTTTTCTTATTTCCTGAACGAGAAGTTCCGGCGGCATCTGTCCGGCGCCTATAATTCCCAAACCTCCGGCGTTAGAAACGGCGGAGGCAAGCTCATAATTAGACGCCCAAGCCATTCCGCCCTGAAATATGGGATATTTTATCCCCAGCATATCGCATATAGGAGATTTTATCATTATTATTTCACCATCTTATTATAGAAGATGCCCATGTTAAACCCGCGCCTATAGCATCTATCAAGACAAGGTTTCCTTCTCTTAAGCGTCCCGACTTATAAGCTTCGTCAAGAGCGATGGGTATCGAACCGCTTGAAGTATTACCGTATTTTTCGACATTTACAAAAACTTTCTCCATAGGAAAATTTAATTTTTTTGCCGTCGCCTCTATGATTCTGATGTTTGCCTGATGCGGTACGAATAAATCGATATCTTCCGCTTTAAGATTATTGAATTTTATGGCTTCTTCCGCCACAGCTTTAAGATAATTAACCGCATACCTGAAAAGCTCCGAACCCTTCATCTTTATATAATGCTCGCGGTTATTAACGCTTTCTAGGCTTGCCGGCATCAGAGAGCCGCCGCCTTTTAGCATAAGAATATCGTCATGCCCTCCTTCAGAATGCATATGAGTCGATAAAACACCCCGCGCGTTTTCCGTATTCGCCGTCAATACTACGGCTCCTCCACCGTCCCCGAATAGAACGCAGGTCGACCTGTCGGTATAGTCCGTAATTCTCGACAGCAAATCGGCGCCGATAACTAAAATATGTTTATACTTACCGGTTTTAATAAAATTATCCGCAACCGATAAAGAATATATAAAACCGCTGCATCCTGCGCTTATATCGAAAGCCGCGGCATTTTTAAGTCCAAGCTTTTCCTGCACTATGCATGAAGTTGACGGGAAAATCATATCCGGAGTAATTGTTCCCACCAATATCAGTTCGATATCTTCCGGATTTAACCCAGAAAGTTTAATAGCTTTTTTTGCCGCTTCAGCGGCTATATCGGAAGTCGTTAAGCCTTCTTCAGCTATCCGCCGCTCTTTTATACCCGTCCTGGAAGTAATCCACTCGTCCGACGTATCTACTATCCCGCATAATTCATCGTTAGTAAGAACTCTTTCCGGAACGTAAGAACCTACCCCTATAACTTTAGAATATATCAATTTTATTTAATCCTCTTAACAGCCTATATTTTTTGCATTGGCTTCTATTTTATGGCTTATATTGATGTTTATACCCTTTTCCACAAAATGTTTTGCGACTAATACTGCGCTTGTTAAAGCCTTGGCGCTTGCACCGCCGTGCGCGATAAAAGCCGCGCCGTTCACCCCGAGAAGAGGAGCGCCGCCGTACTCGTTGTGGTCGACAAGTTTTTTAAATTTTTTCAACGATTTTCTCGCCATAAAGAAACCTAACTTAGCCATAAAACTTTTATTTATTTCTTCTCTAAGAAGATTGAATATCGTTTCGGCAAGCGTTTCGGATGCCTTTAAAATAACATTACCAGTAAATCCGTCGCAGACTACTACGTCAACTTTTCCGTTAAATATTTCTCTGCCTTCTACATAGCCGAAAAAATTTAGGTCGGTATTTCTTATTATCCCGTAAGCCTCTCTGGTGAGGTCGTTGCCCTTAGACGCTTCCTCGCCGTTGCTTAGTATTCCTATCTTCGGATTCTTGATGCCCTTCATAAAAGAGGCATATTCGGAACCCATTATTGCAAATTCAGCAAGATGGTAAGGCTTTACATCGACGTTTGCGCCTGCGTCTATCAAAACAGTATATCCTCCTACGGCAGGCATAATAGTCGCTATGGCAGGCCTGTCGATGCCTTTAATTCTTTTAAAAACAAACATTGCTATAGCTAAGGAGGCTCCACTGTTGCCCGCGCTTATAATGGCGTCCGCTTCTTTGTTTTTAACAAGTTCATAAGCAACGCGCATCGAAGAGTTTTTTTTATTCCTTACCACGGCCGAAGGAGAATCGTCCATCGTTATGCGTTCAGGCGCATCTACGATTTTAATTCTTGTGCCGTGATAATTATTTTTTTGAATAACGTCTTTTAAGACGGCTTCATCCCCGGTTATTATTATCTCTAAATCCTTGTTAGACTCAACAGCGGCAATCGCTCCCATAATCTCCGGCTCCGGAGCTTTATCGGAGCCGAAACCGTCCAGAGCTATTCTAATCATTAAATAATCTCCCCATTTTATAAAATTGACGGGATATGTAATGAATCAAGAGTTTTCCGGCGCTTTTTCGGTTACGACTTTTCTGCCCTTATATGTTTTGCAGTTTGGACACATTCTGTGCGAGAGAACGGGTTCCCCGCAATTAGGACACTTAGAATAATTCGTCGGCGTAAGACTGTCGTGAGTTCTTCTTTTATCCCTTCTGCACTTAGAATGTCGTTTTTTTGGATTTGCCATTTAAAAATCTCCTTTTATAAAAATATATGCTATATTATTAAATTAAAATCGTAAAATGTCAATTTCATTTTTCCAGCGATATAAAAATATCGCCGTCGGCGGTTTTAAAATCCGCTTTATCGGAAAATACCACCCGTTCGGCTCTTACCGCTGACCTGATATCCCCGGATATTTCATTTATAATGCCGACGTAATCCGGGTTTAAAGTCTGAATTAAAATCTTTTTTATTTTATGATTCTGATGCAGGTTTAAATTCGTCCGTAATTTTCTTGACGCGTTAAGAATATTCAGCAATATTTCGGAAGCTTTTGCAGAACTTCTGAAAATTAATTCGTTTCTAAATTCAGGCCAGGGTGATAAATGTATGCTTTCGTCTTTTTCATATCTTTTATAAAAAGTCAGATAAAGTTCCTCGGTTATAAAAGGCATAAAAGGCGCAAAAATTTTTATAAAGTTCAAAGAGACAAAATACATAACGTTCAACACGGATTTCTTCCTTCCAGTATTTTCTTCGCTTTCGTCCCAGAATACGTTTTTGATTATTTCCAAATAATTATCGCAATAGGAGTTGTAAAAAAAATCCTGCAAAGTTCTTAAACATAAAGAATAGTCGTAAGATTCCATATAATTTCCGCAGGACTTTATGGTATTTTCTAATTCCGTCAATATCCATTCGTCTATGCGGCTAAGTCCCAGCTCGGTTATATTATTTTCATAGGGATTAAATGCCGGTTCTACATTTGTTATTAAAAATCTTACCGCATTCCATATTTTAATAGACAGTCTTCTTCCGTTAGCGACGTCTTCTTCATTAAAACGAAGGTCCTGTCCAAGGTTTGCTCTAGACGCCCAGTACCTGAGAGCATCGGCTGAGTACTTGGCGGTTATTTCTTCGGGACTTACAAAATTGCCAAGGCTTTTGGACATTTTTTTACCGTTTTTGTCGAGGCCCCATCCGCTTATCATAATATCCTTAAAAGGTAATTTCCCCGTGTGATAAATCGATTTGACCACTGTATAAAACAGCCATGTACGAATTATTTCCTGAGCCTGCGGGCGCAAACCCATAGGATAAATAATATTATAAAGTTTTTTGCTTTCCTCGTCTTCGTATGCCCATAACGAATTTATAAGCGGGGTCAGAGAAGACGTCATCCATGTATCCATAACATCGGTTTCCGGCTCAAATTTATTTCCGCCGCATTTTGGGCATTTCCCTATTTTAGGCAAATTTACGGCGGGGTCCACTGGCAGTTCGTTTTCAGAAGCGATAACCACTTCGCCGCATTCCGGGCAATACCAGACCGGAAAGGGAACTCCGTAAAATCTCTGCCTCGAAATATTCCAATCCCATTTCAGATTGTTTATCCATTCCTCATAGCGGGCTTTCATAAATTCCGGATGCCATGTCATTTGACTGCCGGCGTCGATAAATTTGTCTTTGCCGTCAAGAATTTTTATAAACCACTGTTCCGCAAGAATAAATTCTACTGGCGACATACACCTGTCGTGAACGCCGACGTTATGGCCGAGAGGCTTTTCCGCCTTTATAAGCGACATCTTTCTTAAATCTTCTACAATATTTTTTTTAGCTTCCTTGACGTTTAATCCTTTATAATCCCCGGATAATTCATTTAATCTTCCTGCCCTGTCTATTATTATTGCGGTGTCTAAATTATGCTCCTTCCATTTTTTAACGTCTTCTGCATCGCCCCAGGTACAAACCATCATAAGCCCCGTCCCGTAAGACATATCTACGGACTCGTCGTATTTGACAGGAACGTTTTTATTATACAGAGGGGTTTTAACGCCTTGACCTTCCAAAAAACGATATCTTTCGTCGGCCGGATTGGCATATACGGCAACGCATCCTCCCAGAAGTTCCGGACGCGTCGTAGATATTATAAGGCTTTTGCCTTCGGCGGATTTAAATTCTATATCGTATAGAACGCCGCCGAATTCTTCGAGAATAACGTCGGCTTGGGCAAGAGAGGTTCTACACTGCGGACACCAAAGTATAGGTTCGTTGCGCCGTTCTATAAGACCCTTGCCGTAAAGGTCCAGAAAAGATTTTTGGGCTGTTTTCCTGCATCTTTCGTCAATCGTAGAATACGACAATCCGTAATCGGCGCTTATTCCGACGGATTTCCATAAAGTTTTATATATTTCTATGCCAGCCTTAGTCTCTTTCAGGCATAAGTCTATAAATTCCTGCCTCGTTATCTTAGATTTATTGATTTTATATTTTTTTTCGACATAGCGTTCCGTTGGAAGGCCGTTATCGTCGAAACCCATAGGATAAAAAACGTTAAAGCCTTTCATTCTCTTATACCTGATAATAAATTCGGCTTGGGAATAACTCATAACGTGTCCGACATGAAGATGCGCCGACGAAACATAAGGCGGCGGCGTATCTACCGAATAAACCTCTTTGTCTTTATCCGAAGGGTCAAACTTATAAATATTATTATCTTCCCAATATTGCGATATTTTTTTTTCTACGGTTTGATAATCGTAATTTTTGGGAAAATCCTTAAAATCGATAAAACTTTCCGTATTTTTTTGCATAGCTTATAAAGTTTAGCAATTTTTTATTTAAAAATCAACTTAGCTTGCAAAATTTAATCGCTTATATGTTATAATAAATAAAATGTACCAGGTGCTTGCAAGAAAATACAGACCAAAAATTTTCGATGAAATTATAGGTCAGGACGCTATCATACAAACCCTGAAAAATGCGGTCGTTAACGACAGGGTTTCGCATGCATATATATTTACCGGAACCAGAGGCGTAGGCAAAACCTCGATCGCAAGAATACTTGCAAAATCAATAAACTGCGCAGACGGTCCAACCGCCAATCCGTGTGGAATTTGTCCCGCATGCGTTCAGATACAGAACGGCAACTCCGTAGATGTTATAGAAATCGACGGAGCTTCTAATACTGGGGTGGATTCCATAAGGGATTTAAAAGAAAGCATAATATACTCGCCTCAAAGTTTCAGATTTAAGATTTATATAATAGACGAAGTTCATATGTTGTCCAACAGCGCGTTTAACGCCCTTTTAAAAACCCTCGAAGAACCGCCTGCGCACGCAAAATTTATCTTCGCCACCACGGAAATCCATAAAGTTCCCGAAACCATACTGTCGAGATGCCAGAGGTTTAATTTTAAAAGAATACCCACAAAAATTATTTTCGACAAACTAAAAGAAATCGCTCTTGCCGAAGACGTTTCGGTAACCGACGAAAATCTTATGGTTATCGCTTCGCTTGCAGACGGTTCATTGAGAGATTCGCTTTCTATTTTAGATACCGCTATCTCTTATTTCGGAAAAGATATAAAAGAAGATGTTTCGCCCGTGTTGGGACTGACCACGAAATCTATAATATTTAATCTTATAAATGCCCTGTTTGCGAAAGATTACGAAAGCTCGATAAAAGCGGCAAGGGAGATTTACGAATCCGGAGCCGACTTAAGGCAATTTATGAAACAGGCGGCATTGTATATAAGAAATATTTTAATCGTAAAACTAAAATATAAAGACCTCGTTTACGATTTGACCGACGAAGAAATTAACGCTTTAATTCCATTCGCCGAACAAAAATCGACCGAAGAACTTTTAGATATGCTCGATATTATGATTAACGCGGATATGAAATATCAAAGGATTTCATCGCCTTTGTTAATGCTTGAACTGACCCTTTTCAGGCTTTTCAATATTCCGCAAAAAAAAGACGTGCAGGAACTTATAAGGAAACTTAATAATTTGAAAGCGGCCGACGCGCCTGAAACATCCGGCGCGCACGCCGATATTGCGGAACAATCCGCCTTAAAGAATAACTATAAAATAACGGGGGTTGATACGACGTCCGATGCGGCAACTATGAAAAATTCAAATCCGGCGCCGGATGAACCCGTTAAATCGGCAAATGAGAACGGTTATTCCTTAGAACATGAAAAATTATTCGACCATTTTTTAAAGACGGACGAAAAATTAAACGGGCTTAATAAAAAAACGGAGACGACAGACGGCGTCGTTGTGGGCATAGCGAAGCAATCTCATAGCGAAATAACCGCAGATACTCAGTCGGATTCGGCGGACAAGAAAAACGCAGGAGGCATAATAGAAAATATTAAAGAAATATTCGGGAGCGGTATCGAAAGAATTGAAAAAAATTTAAAAAGTTAATTTGCAAAAAAACTTTAAATCGAATAAAATATTACTAAAAAATAGGGAGGGTAAACGATATGTCTAAAAACATCGCCGGCATGTTAAAGCAGGCGCAAAAACTTCAATCCGATATGCTTAAAATGCAGGAAGAATTAGGGTCTAAAACGGTTGAAGCAAGCGCAGGCGGAGGAATGGTTACGGCAAAAGTTAACGGAAAACAGGAACTGCTTGAAATCAATATAGATAAAACCGTAGTAAACCCCGATGATGTCGAAATGCTTCAGGACCTCATAGTAGCTTCCATAAACGAAGCCCTTAACAAGTCGAAGGATATGGTAACCGGCGAAATGTCTAAACTAACCGGCGGGCTTAACCTGCCCGGTCTTTTCTAACCGGCGGCTTTATGTCTTTAAATCATTCCGATTACGTCAAGGATATAGTCTTTGCATTTAAAAAACTGCCGGGCATAGGCGAAAGGTCTGCGAGAAGATTAGCTTTTTATATACTTTCCCAAAATGAATCCGTAGCCTATAACCTTGCGGACGCCATAAAAAATGCAAAACAGAATATCAAGCTGTGCAAAAACTGTTTTAATCTCAGTTCGGACGAGCTGTGCCCTATATGCAATAATATGTCAAGAAACCATAAACAGCTTTGCATAGTAGAAAATCCGGAAATAATATATGTATTTGAAAAAAGCGGCAATTATAATGGTTATTACCATGTTCTGCACGGTTTAATCAATCCGCTAGAAGGTATTACTCCGTCGGACATAAGGTTAAAAGAACTTGCCGGAAGAGTGGAAACCGGCGGCTTTGAAGAAATAATACTTGCGTTGAATCCCAATTCCAACGGAGAAGCGACTTCAATATACATACAGAAAATTTTATCTCCTTATAACGTTCGCATATCCGTTCTGGCACGAGGAATCCCAATCGGTTCCGATTTGGAATACGTCGATAAAGATACTCTTTCCGAAGCCATCAACTATAGAAAAAAATTCGATTAATTTTAAAATTTTTAGGCATATTGACATATTTATAAAAAACTAATAAAATGTTAGTTTTCAATTATATAAATTTCTCTTAAATTTAAAAAGGCATATAAAAAAATTATCGGATTATGCCGATTAACCTGTTAAGATAACAAATTATTGCTATTAAACTTATTAAATTAAATGTTTGACGGACTGAGCACAAAACTCGAAAGGGTTTTTAAAAATCTTAGGGGCTACGGAAAGCTGTCGGAAAAAAATATAGAGGACAGCCTTAAGGAAGTTAGGCTTTCTTTGCTTGAAGCCGACGTAAACTATCTCATAGTAAAGGAATTTATAGAGTCCGTAAAAAATAAGGCTATAGGTGAAAAAGTAGCGGAAAGCCTTACCCCTGCCCAACAGATTATTAAAATAATACGGGACGAACTCGTTGAATTATTAGGAAACAACGAACCTTTAAATATTAAGGCAAAGCCTCCCGTAATTATAATGCTTATAGGACTACAGGGCTCGGGTAAAACGACTACCGCCGGAAAACTCGCGCTGTATCTTCACAGGATGAAACGAAGCGTTTATCTTGTTCCTGCGGATGTTTACAGGCCAGCCGCAATTCTACAGCTAAAAAAAATCGGCGCAAGCATTAATATTCCGGTTTACGAAACACCCGAAGAAAACGGGAAAGTTTTACAAAAGCCAGACGAGATACTTAAAAACGCGGTGGAGATTGCCGAAAAACATGCTTACGATACCATAATCGTAGATACCGCCGGACGGCTAGAAATAGACGAACCCTTAATGGACGAGCTTAAGCTTCTTAAAAAGAAATTTAATCCTAACGAAATTTTATTTGTAGCAGATTCAATGCTGGGACAAAGCGCGGTTACTGTAGCTAAAACCTTTAACTCTGCGCTCGACATATCGGGAGTCGTTTTGACGAAAGTTGACGGCGACGCAAGAGGAGGGGCGGCTCTTTCAATTAAAAAAACGGTTAATAAACCCATAAAATTTATCGGCGTCGGCGAAAAATTGAGCGACTTCGAGGTCTTTTACGGCGACAGGATAGCCGACAGAATACTGGGAATGGGCGACATATTAAGCCTTATAGAAAAAGCGCAGGAATCTATCGACGAAAAATCTGCGAAATCTATCGAAGACTCTCTTAATAAAAAAGATTTTACGGTAAAAGACTTTGCCGAACAGCTTAAAATGATGTCTAAAATCGGCGGCATTGCCCAGATAGCCGGCATGATACCCGGCTTTTCTAAAATCAAAGATAAATTCGATTCCGAAGCGGCCGAAAAAGAAATCGTAAAAATTAAAGCTATAATAAACTCTATGACCGAAAAGGAAAGGATTAATCCGGATATCCTGAACGGCGGAAGGCGCAAAAGGATATCCCTCGGAAGCGGCACTACAGTTAACGACGTGAATATCTTTATAAACAAATTCGAAGAAGTTAAAAAAATTATGAAATCGTTCAAAAAAAACAAATTAGGTTCTTTAAAGAATATAAATAATATTAAAAATATGTTTAACAAAGGAGATTTAAAGTGGCGGTAAAAATCAGACTTACGAGAATCGGTTCTCACAAAAAACCTTTTTACAGAATCGTGGCGGCTTCGGGCGAAAAAGCCGTGCAGAAAAAATTCATCGAGATATTGGGTACTTATAATCCCTGCTCGAATACAGCTCAGTTTACCATCGACAAAGACAAATTCGACAAATGGATAAGCTTAGGCGCTAAGCCGAGCGATACCGTTATGTCCTTGGTTAAAAAACAACAGGGTAAATGAAAGACTGCATCTGTATAGGGGAATTTATAAAACCCCACGGTATTTACGGGGAGCTTTTATTTGCAACGTATAATCCCTTATCGGATGCGCTTGATTCTAACATTCCACTGTTTGTCGAGAAAAATTACGAACTTGAGCCGCTTGAAATCGAAAAAATAAGGCGGGTAAACAAGGGGTATCTAGTTAAACTTTGCGGCGTTAATTCTATAGAATCTGCCGAAAATTTTAAAAAGGTTCCCGTATATATTAAAAAAACGGATATAAATTTAAAACGGAATGAATATTTAATTTCGGATTTAATAGGCTTAAACTGTTATAACGAAAATAACAAAAGTTTAGGAGCGGTTTCGGAGATTTATGCGGGCGAAACGGATATAATCGAAATAAAATCGAGTGAGGCCGCTTATTTAATTCCAATGTCCGAAGAAAATGTTTTATCAATCGATATTAAAAATTTAAAGATAATAGTAAAGAACGAAGAAAATTATAAAATATGATTCATCAAATCGACGAAAATAAAAAAGTCATCGACGTTATTTCGATAATGCCCGAATATTTCGAGTCTTTTCTTAAAACTGGACTCATCGGCAGAGCTTTAAAAACAGGACTTATGGAAATAAATATAATTAACCCGAGAGATTTTTCAAAGGATAAGCACAAAAGGGTGGATGATAAGATTTACGGAGGTGGAGCCGGCCAGCTTTTAATGGCCGAACCTATTCTTAAAGCCTATGAACATGCTCTGATAAATTATGAATATAAAAATAAAAAACATATTACCGTTATAATGTCTGCATCCGGAAAATTGCTTGATTCTAGTATAGCCGAAGATTTTTCCGGCTATAACCATATAATAATAATTTGCGGAAGATACGAAGGAATAGATGCAAGAGTGACGGATATTACGGACGGCGTTGAAATATCGATTGGAAATTATATACTATCCGGCGGGGAAATAGCCGCCGTAGTATTAATAGAAACAGTCGGCAGATATTTTAAAGGATTCCTCGGAAATCCCGATTCTCTTAAAGAAGAAAGCCTTTCCGGAGATTTAGGCAAAATACTTGAATACCCCCAATACACCAAACCGAAGATATTGAACGGCAAACAGGTTCCGGATATCCTCCTCTGCGGCAACCATAGGCTGATAAACGAGTGGAGGACTGAAAAAGCATTAAAGAAAACGGCGGAAAACAGGAGTGCGGCCATTGACGAAAACGGCGGAAATGGCAAATAAAATTTATAAATATATTAATTTCAACTATAAAAAATAAAGGAGATTCCAATGAATATCATCGAAAAAATTGAAAATTCATCTTTAAAAACCGATACTCCCCAATTTAAATCGGGAGATACCGTTAAAGTTCATCAGAAGATAAAAGAAGGGGATAAAGAAAGGATTCAGGTTTATGAAGGAGTCGTCATAGCAAGAAAAGGTAGCGGCATTCGGTCTGCATTTACCGTCAGAAAAAATTCTTACGGCGTAGGGGTAGAAAAAACTTTTTTAATAAATTCTCCTTTAATCGATAAAATCGAACTGCTTTATCAAGGAAAAGTCAGAAGGGCAAAGCTGTACTATTTAAGAAAGAAAAAAGGCAAGGAAGCCAAAATAGAAAGGCTCGATATGGCTCAACAGCAGTAAATATAAAATATGCGGTTATTTTATATTTAACCGATTCTTTTATAAATATTAATGATATACTTATATTATTAGATATAAGTTAGTTAATATTAAATAAAGGAGATTTATTATGGAAAATTCTAGAACGCCTCTCGACAAGTTTACGGAATTTATCGGAAACATTCTTACGACGACAGAGGATAGATTCCAAAAAATTCTCGATGAATTTATTGTAACTCAGGATTTCGGAAAAAAAGAAGCCGAAGATTTTTCCAAAAAAATGAAAGGCATATATGACTCCAATAAAACCAAGCTGTTGTCTTTAATCGACGAATCGGTAAAAAAAGCCCTCAGCAAAGCGGATATAGCCCGCGGTTCGGAAATCAAAGAATTAGAGGAGAAAATAAAAACGCTGGAAGAAAAAGTCAACAAACAGGCTCACGGCGCTCATGCTAATTCCGAACACCATAAGCATGCCGAGGCTCACCATACTAAATAATATAAATAAACGTATAGATAAAGATAAACGGTTGTAAATTTTTATTTTGATAATGGCGTTAAAATCTTACAGGGTTATAATCAAAGGAATAGTTCAGGGCGTAAACTTCCGCAATTTTACAAAACTTGAAGCCGAAAGAATAGGCATAAAGGGATACGTTATGAACACTCACGACGGCCACGTGGAAGCATTTTTCGAGGGAGATGAAGAACGCATAAAGGAAATTATCGCTTCCGTTCACGTCGGACCTCCTTCTTCTAAAGTAAAAGAAGTAAAACTTTACGAACAGGACGGTTTATCTAATTTTAAAGATTTTAAAATTTTAAGATAGGATATTCCTCCGCTTCGATTTCCGGTTTTAGCAAGGGGTCGGCTACTATAGTGATTTCGCCTTTGACGAGTTCGGGCCTGCGTTTTATTTCCTCCATTACCTCCTTTAAATCTTTTGTTTCTATAGACTCGTAAATTTTCGTCAATTCTTTTGCATAACAAATTTTTATATTTCCTAAAATTTCGTTTATATCGTCAAGAAGTTTTTCTACGCTTCTTCCCGGTTCAAACAATATAAAAACTCTTTTTTCTTCTTTTAGTTTAGCAAGGAGTTTCTTTCTTTTGCCTCCTTTTTTCGGTAAAAACCCTATAAACGTAAACTCGGAAGTATCCAGTCCGGATGCGGAAAGCGCCGCCAATACGCTTGAAGGTCCGGGAATCGGAACTACTTTTATTCCCTTTTCCACGCATAGCCTTACTAAATACGAACCTGGGTCGGAAATCAGGGGCGTTCCCGCTTCGCTGACCAGTGCAACGTTTTTATCCTTTAATATGCTTGCGACGATGCCGTCTGCCGCAGATTTTTTATTATATTCGTGGTAAGGAATTAATCTTGTTTTTATATGATAGCGGGAGGTCAATATCCGCGTTTTCCTCGTATCTTCGCATGCTATAAAATCCGCCTGCCTCATTACCTTTAACGCTCTTATAGTAATATCCTCAAGGTTTCCTATGGGAGTGGCGACCACATATAATGCGCTCATAGGATTACGCCCAATCCCTTAAATATCTGAAGTCTATATTTATCGTCCTCTCCGAAACCTTTGCTATTAAAGGCATCCGCCTTTTATACTGGGATTTTTTTATCTTGCCGTATATTTTATCGACAAGTTCCTCATCATAGCCCAAAGATACCGCCACTTCCGGTTTATACATTTTATCTATTAAAAGATACATTATGCCGTCGGCGGTTTCATAGGAAAACCCCAGTTCCTTTTCGTCGGACTGTCCCGCCCATAAATCGGCTGAAGGAGGCTTCGTTATTATATTTTTAGGAATGTCGAGATGCTCTGCAAGCTGATATATCTGCGTTTTATAAATATCGCCTATAGGATTCAACGCCGACGCCATATCTCCGTAAAGCGTTCCGTATCCTAAAAGAAGTTCCGATTTATTGCTTGTTCCAAGAACTAAAGAATTTAATTTATATGAATAATCGTATAATATAGACATTCTTTCTCTTGCCATCTTATTGCCTTTTCTAATCCTTATGCCTTCGGCATCTCCTGAGTTTCCTTCTTTCGCAAAATATTCGTTTATCTGTTTCGTTATATCTATAACGTAATGGGAAATGCCGAGCGTCTTTACGACTATAAGGGCATCGTCCATGCTTGCCGCAGAACTGCTTTCGTAGGGCATAATAAGCGCCGTTACGTTTTCTTTTCCCAGCGCATTCGATGCCAAATAACATGCCACGGCGGAATCAATGCCGCCGGACAGCCCCAGGACTACGCTATTTACCCGTGCCTTTGAAACTTCTATCTTAATAAAATTAGAAAGGTGTTTATAAATGAGAGGGAAATTATATTCGTCTATTTTGGGAAGTTCTTTTTTCATTTTATCGTTCCTTTATTTACTATGCTTTCTATTTCTTTAAGCGTCAGATTTAAATTCTCGTCCCTTATAAGCGGCGTTTTAAATCTTTCGTTATTAAGCAGGTCTAAATTTATATCGGTCGAAACTATCCCTTCTTCTAAATAATCCAGCTTTTTTTCCATCTCCCCCAAAGGATTGAATATACACGAACCGCCTGAAAATCCTATTCCATCTTCAAAGCCCACCCTGTTAACGTATAAGACGTAACTTTTGTAATAAAAAGCTATAACGGAAAGCAGTTCCTCCCACATATTAATGGAATTAAATTTATTAAGTCCGGCGGTAATGCCTCTTGCCGGGGATGCCGAATTAACTATAATTATATGCGCCCCTTTATTTACCGCAATATAAGATGAAGAAAGATGCCATGCGTCTTCGCAGGTCAAAACGGAAACTTTGACCCCGTCCATATCGAAAACGCCGAATCCGTCCCCGGGCTTAAAATATCTCAATTCTTCAAACATTCCGTATGTCGGCAGATAAACTTTTCTATGTACGTTAATCAGCTTGCCCTTAGAAATACAAAAGGAAGAGTTGTAAAAATTAAAATCCGCATCTTTTTCGACGAAACCTGCAATAACCGAAATATTCAAATCTTCGGACGTTTTATAAATCGGTTTTAAAACTGCAGATTCTCCGGTATGAATATTTATGCCGAGGTCGTAAACGCTGTCTTTTAAAAAATAGCCCGTTAAAGAAAGTTCCGGAAAAACTACAAGTTCAGCCCCCTGAACCTTCGCGCCGGAAATAATTTCAACATGGTTTTCGATATTCTTCTTTAAATCCCCGACCTTTGGATTCGTCTGCGCAAGGCAGATTTTCATCGAATTATTTTTTTTCATTTATTTTAGTCAATAATATTTTCGAAAAAAATTAATTTAATCGAACTTCGCTCTATATATTCAATCGAAACGATTCCGTAATTTATAAATTTTTTCTCTCTGTCTATACCGGAATTCATCAAAAAAAAATCGGATACTTCTATTATTTTTTTTAACTTATTTCTGTCCACGGCTTCATAAGGCTTTCCGAATTTGCTTTCAAACCTTGTTTTTACCTCTATAAAATTTAAAACCCCGTTTTCGCTTTCGGCTATAATATCGATTTCGCAGCGCCCTCTTCTAAATTTCGTTCTTATAATTTTATATCCGATTTTTTGCAAAAATTCTGCGGCTATTATCTCACCTTTGTCTCCTTTACTTTTATTTAACGATTTGCCGCCCGTTATTTTATTATCCGTATTCATTTCTTTATTGTATATTATTTACCTTCAAAACTTAAAGGTTTTTCTGTGAATCTCGCTAAATCCGTATTTTATAAGGTTATTTTTGTGTTCAGCCGTAGCATAGCCCTTATGTCGCTTAAAACCGTAATGCGGATATTTTTCGTCGAGCCTAACCATCAGCTCGTCCCTGAAAACTTTGGCTATTACGGAAGCGCAGGCGACCAGCTTGACTCTGTCGTCTCCCTTGATAACCGGAATCACTTTCAATCCGGCGATGCCGGTTAAACCTCCAGGGACGCACGGACCGTCTATAATTACTATGTCCGGTCTTACGGATAAGCCGTCGAACGCCCTTTGCATAGAAAGCATAGCTGCTTTTAAAATATTGATTTCGTCGATTTCATTATGGGATGCGGCGCCGATTGAATAAGAAGAGGCATTAGAGATAAGCATCTTATAATACTCGTTTCTCTTCGCCTCGGTTAACTGTTTGGAATCCTTAATGCCTGAAGGAATTTTGTTTTTATCTATTATTATCGCCGCCGATACTACAGGACCTGCAAGACAGCCTCTGCCGGCTTCGTCTATTCCGCATATTTTTAACGGCATAATAATTAACGTTTTATATTTATAATATAATCGGAAAATTTTTCTATTCTTTCAACGCATCTTTCTTTTCCAAGAGAAAATATCATCTCGTATATAGGAGGACTGACTTTTTCTCCTGTAAAAGCAAGCCTTATGAGCATAGCTTTTTCTTTTATCGTCCAGTTGTTTTTAGACAGAAAACCGTTAAATTCGTTTTTTATAGATTCTATAGAATTTTTCAGTTTTTCTAAGGCATTTTCTTTACCAGTTCGAGCGGTTAAATCCATATCCCCGCAATTAAAAATTTCATCGTTTAAACCTGCGATAAATTCCCCAAACGATTTTAAAAACGCAGAATCGTTTTCGTTAAAATTGAATTCATTCAGAATTTCATCTTTATAATTTATAGTTTCATCGATAAAAAAATCCAGTTTATTCCTAAATTCTACCAGCGTTTTCGCGCGTGATTTAAGAGAATCGACGAGAGCGGCAGTTTTTATATCGAGGGATAGGGGGATTTGAAAATCGTCTTTTATATCGTTAATTAAATTGATTAAAATAAACGGGTCTTTCAATTTTATATAATGGGAATTCAACCAAAGCAATTTTTCAGTATTGAATACGGCGGCGGACTTGCTTATGTTTTTTAAATCGAAATATTTTATTATATCTTCCATAGATAATATTTCGTCGTTTCCATGCGACCAGCCGAGCCTTATTAAATAATTGACGATGGCCTCCGGTAAATAACCCTCTTTTTTGTATTGGTTGACGGACGTAGCGCCATGCCTTTTCGATAACCTTTTTCCATCGGAACCCAGTATCATGGAAACGTGGGCAAATTCCGGCGCGTTAAAACCTAACGCATTATACAGCATTATCTGCTTAGGCGTATTGCTTAAGTGATCGTCTCCCCTTAAGATGTGCGTTATTCCGGTAAGAGCGTCGTCTATAACTACGGCAAAATTATAAGTCGGAATGCCGTCCTCCCGGACGAGTACAAAATCGTCTATTTCATCGTTGTTAACGTTTATATACTGGTTTCTTATCAGGTCTTTAAATCCCGTAGCGGCGCCGGAACTCCTGTCCACCCTGAATCTGATAACATGGGGGGTTTTTAAAAGGGCTTCGTCCGGTTTTAATTCGCGGCATCTTCCGACGTACATCGGTTTTTTGTTTTCTGCGATAAGCTTATTCCTGTCTTCTTCCAGAAGCTCTTTCGAACAAAAGCAGTAGTAAGCTTTGTTTTCTTTTAGAAGTTGAACTACGTAAGATTTATAAATACCGAGCCGTTCGGATTGAAATATTGTTTCTTCGTCGGGAAATATGGAAAGCCACTTAAGGCTTTCCATTATATCTTCTTCGAACCTTTTTTCCGAGCGTTCAAAATCCGTATCCTCAATCCTTAAGGCAAATTTTCCGGCGTTATGTTTTGCGTAAGCGTAGTTAAAAAGAGCCGTTCTGGCCCCTCCTATATGCAGGTAACCGGTAGGGCTCGGAGCGAATCTTGTTTTCATATTATCCATTAATTTTTTTAATATATAACGATAGAAGAATATCCGACCACGCTTGAATAGTCGCCTGACGCATCTCCGGAGTTCGTATAGCCTATAAGCTTCGATTTTGTACGGCCCGCCATTTTAGCGACATTAAGCATTATGGCCGCCGGAATGAAACCGCACATAGTAATATCGTTTTCCCTGACTTTTTCGTATAATCCGCGGGGATTTAAATCCAATATTTCTCTAATGGCGATATCGTCTTTTAATTTGGCGGATTCCGCCGTTTCGTAATGGGTCATATCGGAACTTGCGACTATTAAAACGTCGTCGAGCAGATTCAATTCCCTCAAAGCGTTATATATCGCCTTTGAAGCGTTCAGCACATCGCCGTAACTTATAAAAGAAACTACTATGGGAACAATCTTAAAATCTTTTTTTAAATTATAGAGAAGGGGCATCTGCACTTCGACGGAATGTTCTTTCAAATGGGCAAACTCGTCGGAAACAAAAGGACTTCCGGCGTCTTCTATTATGGCTCCGGCAAGCTCGGCATTAATAGGAACGGAAAAATCTTTAAAGTCGTATTTGCCGTTATCCATAACGGAATAACCGGCTCCCATACCAGTATGGTTCGGACCTATAATAATAATATTATTTTTTATATCAATGCTTGAAAAACCGGCGTATGCCGTCTTTCCCGAATATACGTATCCTGCGTGAGGCGATACAATGCCGAAAGCGTTTATTTTTTCTTTCGGAGGAACGACTCCGAAGGAATATATTAAATTATTTATATTATTCAGCCCTTCAGGATAAAAATAACCCATTGCGGCTGGTTTTCTAATCAATTAACTCACCTTCTTACTAAATTATACCACAAAATTAAGCATTGCAAGCCTCGACGTAAATTAAGGTTTCGTCAGGATTCACGCTGTCTCCTTCTTTTATATAAATTTCTTTAACCACGCCGTCGATAGGAGTATGTATCTCGTTTTCCATTTTCATCGCTTCTACTATTAAAACGGTATCGCCCGCTTTTACCGGACTGCCTTCTTTAACTATAACTTTTGTAATTCTTCCGGGCATGGGGGCATAAACGTCCCCGTCTCTTTTAGGAGAAGGCCTTTTCGACCTTGCTATGCTTTCGCCGACTATCTCTCCCCCTGCGCTCGGGACGATTTCAGTAAGCGATTCTATGACTACTTCTTCGAGGGCACCGTCGATATTCAAGAAAAACGGTCTTTTTTGGTCGGATTTGTGTCCTACGCCTGCAATTTTTATCTTATAACTTTCGCCGTGAACGGTAACGATAAACTCGCTCGGAGCCAGTCCTCCGTCTTTTTCCAAAGCGGCTGCCGATTCTTGCGGGATGTTCTGCTCCTGCACCGGACTTAAAACCGATTCTTTATCGGTAGGTTTCGAATAATCCGGCAAAACTCCTTCTTTCCTCGCTTTAAAAAACTCTAAGGCGATATTGGGAAATAAGACATACGAAAGTAAATCTTCTTTGTTTATTTTAAACCCTTTAATATCTTTGTATTCTTTTGATAATTCCGGCTCTATCAAATCCGCAGGCCTGACGGTAACTATTTCTTCGTTTCCGAGCACGCGTTTCTGTATATCGGAATTAATTTCGGCAGGCGGTTTGCCGTAATAGCCTTTAAGGTAATTTCTTGTTTCGCTTGTTACCACTTTATATTTTTCGCCCGTTATAACGTTAAGGGCGGCCTGCGTTCCTACAATCTGGGAGGTAGGAGTCACTAACGGAGGAAAACCGAAATCCTCCCTGACCTGGGGGACTTCGTAAAGCACCTCCTCCATTTTATCTAGAGCATTCTGCTCTTTAAGCTGGTTTGCCAGATTAGACATCATTCCGCCGGGAACCTGAGTAACTATGATATCCGCATTAATATTTGTATATTCGCTTTCCAAAGAGCCGTATCTTTTCCTTACGTTTCTGAAATAATCCGCAACTTCTTTAAGTTTTTCGAGGTCCAGGTCGATATCGTAACCCATCTCGGATAACGTAAAAACCATAGACTCGGTTGGAGGATGCGACGTTCCGCACGACATAGAAGAGATGGCCGTATCGATATTATCCGCTCCCGCTTCAACCGCTTTCAATAAAGACATAGAAGCAAAACCGCTGGTCGAATGGGAATGCACATGTATAGGAAGGCTTATTTTTTTTCTAATCATAGATACAAGATTATAAGCGTTAGTGGGAGAAAGAAGTCCCGCCATATCTTTTATGCATATAGTGTCCGCGCCCATATTCTCAAGCTCCAAAGCCATCTGCGTAAAAAGCTCGTTCGTATGGACGGGGCTTGTCGTATAACATATAGTAGCCTCAACGATCTTTTTCTTCTTTTTTGCCGTTTCTACGGCTTTTTTTATGTTTCTGAAATCGTTCAGCGAATCGAATATCCTGAATACGTCTATACCGTTATCGGCGCTTAACGAAACAAACTTTTCAACCACGTCGTCCGCATAATGCCTGTAGCCGACTAAATTCTGCCCCCTTAAAAGCATCTGCAGCCTTGAGTTTTTATATGCTTTTCTGACTCTTTTGAGTCTTTCCCACGGGTCTTCTTTTAAAAACCTCAGGCACGAATCGAACGTCGCTCCTCCCCACACCTCTAAAGACCAGAATCCAATATTATCTAGAACATTAGCTATGCCGAGTATATCAGGTGTAATCATTCTCGTAGCTAAAAGAGATTGGTGTGCATCCCTTAAAACCGTTTCGGTAATGCCTATTTTTCTTATGTAGCTTTTTTCTTCCATGTATTTTTACCTTTTTACTTATATTATACTAAATTCCGTAATAAGCCGATATGGCCGCCGATATGGCAAGTATCCGGTCGAAAGGGTCTTTTTGCAATTTATAGTCCCTCAAATAAAGCCTTTCATCTATAAAATGCGTATCGAAGTTGCCTTTTAAAAAATCTTCGTCCTGAACTATTTTAAGCTGAAACGGTATGGTAG
>JAJZYC010000156.1 GCA_021806125.1 bacterium | reverse complement strand
TTAATGCCGGATTAGAGCATTACCGGAAACAGAATATAATTTTTATTCGGTTTCCGCTTCAAAATCTTTTAATTTTCGTATTAAATAATCGTTGTCGGATTTTTTTCTGACCGCTATTCTGAAATATTTACCGTCCAGTCCGCGGTAGTCTCCACAATATCTTATTAGAATGCCGGATTTAAGCAAATAGTTTTTTAAATCTTCGGAGTTAAATCCGCAGTTTTTTATTTTTATTAAGAAAAAATTCGCTGCGCTTGGTATCATTTCAAAAGATTTTAATTTTTTAAATTTTTCATTAAGGTCTTTTTTTAATTCATAGAGTAAATTACGCGATTTTAAAATATAATCTTTATCTTTTAAGGATTCCGAAGCAATTTCCGAGGCTAAAGAAGATACTTTCCACGGCGGCAAGGAACCGGCAAATTTTGTTATAATTTTATTATTTGCGAAAATATAACCCAATCTAAGTCCCGGCATAGCGAAAAACTTCGTCATAGACCTAATTATTATTAAATTATCGAATTTTCCGCCGCTTCCGATAAACGATTTCGATGAAAATTCTTCGCAAAAATCCATAAACGATTCGTCTAAAATCAGGAAAGCATTTTTTGTTTTTATCCGTTTTAAGATTTCTGTTACCGTATCTGCAAAAGTCACCGCTCCTGCGGGGTTAGACGGGCTTGCGATAAAAATTAAATCGTTTTTATCGAGCTTTTTGATATTTTCCAACAGTTTCGACAGGCTCTTTTCTTTAAGTTCAAAATTTTCAGAAAAATATGTATTTATATGAATTATTTTAGACTTTCCGGCGCGCTTGACCGCCGCTCTTTCGTATTCGGAAAAAGAAGGCTCGACTATAATAATATTGTTCGGATTTAGAATATCGACTATATTAAAAATAAGGTCGGAGGCTCCTGCTCCGGGGAAAATGTATTTTTTATCTATGCCGTGGTAATCGGATAAAGCCTGGATAAACGATTCGGGCAAGATTTCTGGATAATTTTCGGTAAAGTATTTTAAGCGGCCTAAATCTTTTAAAATTTTTACCGCCTTTTTACTTAATCCTGTAGGATTGATGTTCGCGGAAAAGTCTATTATGCCGCTTTTATACCCGTACTGCAAAATATTGCCGCCGTGGCTGGAAATAGAAACCTCCTGCACGTGAGGCTTATATAAAAAAGATGTTGCCGGAGTCTTCTTCATGCTTTAGAAACTTTTTGAGCAAACAACTCGAAAAAACCGGCGGAAGTTTTTATGGCTTCCGGTAAAATTCTATTCATAGCGCCGAAATATTCCGCTTTAGTTTTTGCGTACAGCAGTTCCGGCAAAAACAACGAAGAATTATGGGCATTGTAATCTACCCATCCAAAAGGATGCGTATCCCTGTAATGACCCTTTAACGATTTAAATTTATATATGCCGCGCTCTAGTTTTAAATCTACGTCTAAATAATGGGAGGACATCCATCTTTCGAAGAGTATATGCTTTTTAAGGGCGAGATTAGTGGTATGAAAAGGAATGCATAAATCCTGAACTAGATGAACCGCCCCGCCAAGAGCGATAAGGGATTTTTTATACCTGCCGTATTCCCAATCTTTTACGGCTATATTAAACAGCTGAAAACATTTTGTGCCGGCATCGGAAAACCCTCTTATATAGCCGGCATGGGAATGAGGATAAAGATAATGCCCTCCGAACCAGTGAATCCTTAATTTTTTTATCGCCAGCCTGTCTATTATATAAGAGCCGTGATGCATCAGCTTAATCCGTTCTTCCGGTCCGACCGACGAAATGCGCGGGTCGAAAATAGTCTTTAAGACGCCGCTTCTGGAGTCGTTATACAGAAGTTCAAATGTCTTGTCTATGCAATAATTATGAAGTTTAGGCTGCATCCTTCGTAAATTTAATTTATTTAATCTATTTAATTGTTGAAAATTATCTATAAATTATTATATAATAAAAAAAAGAAAAATTGTTAAAATTATAAAAAAAGGATAAAAATATGCCTCTGTTGAGCGAACAAGACGCCGAATTTTTAAAAAAAGATTTCAAAGATAAGCTCAAGAACAATATTAAGATCGTCTTTTTTAAATCGGAAGACGGCTGTCTTTATTGCAAGGAAGCGAAAGATATACTGCTTGAGGTAGCCGGTTTAAGCGATAAAATAAGCTTCGAAGAATACGATTTCGACAAAGATGGGGACAAGGTAAAGCAGTACGGCATAAAAAGAACCCCGGCCATCGCCATAGAAGGAGACAGGGATTACGGCGTCCGTTATTACGGTATGCCGGCGGGGCATGAATTTATGACGCTGGTTCATGCAATAATTAACGTTTCTACCAAAGAAACCGGTCTTTCCGAAAAAACCTTGGAAAAACTTAAAGAAATTATAAAACCTTTAAATATTCAGGTGTTTGTAACCCCTACCTGACCTCATTGTCCGCCGGCGGCGGTTCTTGCGCACAATTTTGCGATAGTAAACGACAATATTACTTCGGACGTTATAGAAATTCAGGAATTTCCCAACCTTTCCGACAGGTATTCGGTTTTTAGCGTTCCCAAAACCGTCTTCAACGAATCCGCCGAAGTAGTCGGGGCGGTTCCGGAAGCAGTATTCTTAGGAAAAGTCATGGAAGGATATTCAACAGAATAAAATTATTTTGTATCTTGCCATAATAACTGCGAGATTGCTTCGCTGACGCTCGCAATGACTGCTGCGCATTGTATTTTCGCTGAGGCTCGCAATGACTGTTGCGCATTGTATTTTCGCTGACGCCATAATTTATGTATATCGTCATTGCGAGCCTCAGCGGACGGAGTCCGGCGAAGCGAGCAATCTCGCTTCGCAAGCGCATAATTCCGAAATTATATTTTATTAATTAATCAGAATCAGCATTTTTTGCAGTGGTACAATAAAACAGGAATATCGGATTTTCTTACTACGTTTTCAGCTATAGAGCCCAGAACTAATCTTGTCAAGCCCGTTTTTCCGTGAGTTCCCATAATTATAAGGTCGTGCCCTTCTTCTTTTATGGTTTCCAGGATAACGCTTACAGGTTCTCCGTGAGTCAGCACCGTTTTGACTTTGATGCCTTTTTTATCGCACTCTTCCTTAAGTTTGCTCAGGACAGGTTTTTCTTCTTCTATAAGAAGGTTGATATCGTTTATTCCGCCGCCGGATAAATCGCCTATATTCTGCAGAGCCTGAATATCTATTATGTGGATAAACGTAATTTCCGCCTTAATTTCCATAGAAAAATTAATAGCATTATTGGCGGCGTTCATAGAAGTATCGCTGAAATCGACGGGGCATAGAATTTTTTTAAACATTTAGCATCTCCTTGTTAACGTTAGAATAGAACCTTAAATAATATTAATATATCTTATAAGGCTATAAAGTCAAGAAAAATCTTAACCGGGCTTGACAAAATCCAACAAAAAAATTGATTTTTATTATTAATAATGTATAATGAAACAAAAGGTTTAATTATAAAAACATCAAAAAAGAGGCATTTATGTCTAAAAAATCGGTATCTCGCAACAAGAACCGTTTAAATTCCATATTAACAAATTTAGCTTTTGCCGCGCTTGCGGTTTTTTTTATTTTAATAGTCCCCGGATTTGCACATTCCGAAACGGCAGCGAAAGCTAATAAATATTACACAGAAAACAATAAATTTATAATGCTTAAAATGTCCAGAAACCTGAGAGCATACGTCAATAAAAAAAATCAAAAAGTTTATTATTATTATAACCGCACTTACTATTTTTGGAATAAAGGCATATGGTTCGATTCTAAAAAAATCAACGGGATGTTTAAAATAACTCCGCAAAGCAATATACCTCAGCCTTTAAAGCACGGTCCGCTTCTGAGAGTAAAAAGAAAGAATATTCCCGCAGGTTTTGCCGCGTTAAAGATTCCTCCTCAGCCCGTCAAACATGAATTGCCTAATGCGGCAACGGAACATTTATATAATCTT
>JAJZYC010000155.1 GCA_021806125.1 bacterium | reverse complement strand
GGAACAGCTTCTTTCCGCGGTGGATAAATTAATTTTACCTTAATAGCGCTTAAGCATCCGTGGAGCCGTTTAGTCTCCGTAGCGCCTTTGAGATGCAGTTTAGATATAAAAAAAAAGGGGGGGGGGTATATTTATGGATATTATCATAAAAAAAGAAAACGATTTTATCGAGGCGCGGGTATCCGGCGAGTTTACCGTTGCGGACATATTGACGGCAAAAGAAAAATTAGCAGAATTGATTAATGAAAATGCAGACATAAAACTGGACATCTCGAATGTCGGCGAATTTGACAGTTCGGCGCTGCAGTTGCTCTCCGCGTTTTCTAAATATGCCGGGGAAAAAGGAATAAATGTGAAAATCGTATCTAATAGCAGTAAAACGGAGCTTTTTTTAAAAACTTATGGAATGGAGATATAGCTGTGGAACAGGATATTAGAAGCGTATTTATCGGGGAAGCCTTCGAACTTTTACAGACGGCGGAAGAAAGCCTGCTGATTCTTGAAAATTACGATAATCAATATCAATACGAAGAAGCGCTGAATAATCTTTTCAGGGTTATGCACACATTTAAAGGATCGTCCGGCGCCGTCGGTATCGATTACATTCAAGGTTTTACGCATAAGTTTGAGAATTTTTTGGATGGCGTCAGGCAGGCGAAAATTTCGCTTAATAAAGAAATTATAGAGCTGTTTTTTAAAACGAAAGACTATATGCTTAAACTCGTAGAGCATTTAAATTCCGGCTCGGAAGATTTTTCGGCATTCAAAGCCGACGGCGATTCGATTATAGATGCTCTTAAATCCTTTAATAATAATGACGGGGAATTTAGGGAGGAGACGTCGGATGCTAAACAGGAGATTAAAGCAGATGAAGAAGTGAGTTTCGAAGACTGGCATATTTCTTTGAGATTCAAAGAAAATACATTCATCGACGGAATGGACCCGTTTTCGTTTATATATTATTTGAATAAGATAGGTTCTATCGAATATATCTACACGATATTAGACCGCCTGCCCGATTTCGAGGAATTAAATCCGGAATTTTGCTACCTTGGTTTCGAGATAAATTTTCATACCGAATTCGACCGCGAAGCGATAATAAATGTCTTTGAATTTGTTATGGATAACCTCGAAATTAATATCTTGCCTCCAAAATCGAAAATCGCCGATTATGCTAAGTGCATACAAGGATTATCGGAGGATAAAACCAGAATAGGAGAGATACTTGTTGCGTGCGGCGCGCTGACGGAGATTGAACTTGAGGCGATGCTGCATATCCAGAGCAACCAAGAAAAAGAAGAGAGAAAACTGCTCGGCAAGATAGTCACAGAGAATAATGCCGTAGATAAAAATGTTGTCAACGAAGCAATTAAAAAACAAGAAAAAATAAACGATAAGAAAAATAAGGAATCCAAAACATTCAGGATAGATGCCGATAAGCTTGACTCCGTAATTAATCTTGCGGGAGAATTAGTTACCGTAACGACGGGAATAACGGAGTTGTCCAAAATTATAGACGACCCTATGCTTATGGAGTACACATCTGCGCTTCTCCGTTTAGTTGACGACTTGCGGGATACTTCGATAGAACTAAGAATGGTGCCGGTAGGGGAGTCTTTTAACAGGATGAGGCGCATAGTTAGGGATCTCGGCAAGGATACGGGTAAAGCTATAGATATCGAGATTAACGGAGCCGAGACCGAATTCGACAAGACTTATATGGAAAAGATAAACGACCCGCTTATTCATCTTATAAGGAATTCCATCGACCACGGCATCGAAATGCCGGACGTGCGGACCGCTAAGGGAAAGCCGGAAAGAGGCAAAATAACTTTAAACGCCTATAGCGATTCTGGAAGCATTATTATAGAAGTTGGCGACGACGGCAACGGGCTAAATAAAGAAAAAATAATAAAAAAGGCGGTTGAAAAAGGTTTGATTTTCGGAGAACACGGCAACCTTAACGATAACGAGATTTATAATCTTATATTCGAACCCGGATTTTCCACTGCCGAAAAGGTTACCAGTATATCGGGCAGAGGCGTGGGAATGGATGTCGTTAAAAGAAATATAGAAGAATTAAGGGGAGTAATAGAAATAGAAACCAAAGAGTCGGAATACACGACCATAAGAATAAGGCTTCCGTTGACTCTTGCCATTATAGACGGTTTTATGGTGGGATTTGATGGAAACAGGTATGTCATACCGCTGGAAATGATTCTCGAGTGCATTGATTTTAACGAATCGACGAAAAATAATAACGAGGTGAGGTATATAAACTTAAGAGGGGATTTGCTGCCGTATGTCAAGTTTTCCGACATATTCGGCAGAGAAGACAAAAAAACCGCCGAAAGCAACATTATTATAGTAAAGTATGCTGGACAAGTAGTCGGATTTGCCGTGGATGAGATTTTCGGTGAAATTCAAACAGTGCTTAAATCTCTCGGAGGAATTTATAAAGACGCCGAATTTTTTAGCGGCGCTACGATACTTGGCGACGGAAATATAGCCTTTGTGCTGGATATGCCGAAACTGATAAAATACGCCGAGCTTAAGGACCTGTAACGCATTTAATAAAAGGCATAAATATAATTAATAAATATAACTCCGTGAACTTCAGACATAAAGCCGCAATTGAAAAGGGCGCCAATAAAAATGATATTGAAAAATAACTCAATATACTTAATGGAAGGCTTATTTTTGATTGCCGCCGTCCTAATTGCCGCTATTTTGTTCTTCATGGGTCCGATTCGCGTAAAAAATGATTTTACTTTTAATTCGAATCTTATATTAAAGATGACAGAATTAAATAAAGATATAGGCCTTGTTAAAAGCGGAGTAATCAAGTCTATATATTACGGCGCTTTAAAACCCTCGCCGTACCAAAAAGCGCATCTTAGACAGACCTTAAATAATTTGGAATCGAGTTTGAAAAGAACCGATAAACAATATGAAGAACTTGGCGCATTTATTAAAAAAAACAGCGCGTTTTTAAAACATGACAACCAAATTATATTATATTTTAATAAATCATACTTTCAGTGGAAAAATATCAGCAGGCCTATACTTAAAATAATTGTAAAACATCCCAAATATATATCGTCCAGAATTTCATATAAGCTTTTTCTAAAACATACCCTTTATCTTTCCCGCCTGCCTATCGCAAATTTTATTAAAAACAGGCAGTTGGATTTTAAAAGGGTTATCGATATTATTACTTCTGAATTTATAGCCGCAGTGTTTGCCGTAATATTTTTTGCCGCTTTATTTTTTAGTTACTTTGATAAAGTAAAATCCATCTCGCTTTACGACCCTTTAACCAAACTTCCCAATAAGAATCTCTTTATCATCAGCGTTAATCAGTATCTTAGCGGCAGGGAATATAAAGAAAAAGGGCTGGCCGCCTCGCTCGCAATAATCGATTTTTACAAATTGTCCTATATTAACAATACTTACGGATACGATACCGGGGATAAACTTCTGCAAAGTTTTTCAAAAAGATTAAACGAAGTCATGCGGGATGGGGATATAATCGCAAGGACGGGAGGAAACAAGTTTGGAATATTATTTACGGAACTACAAAATAAGGAAGATATTTTACGGATAATCGGTAGAATAAAAGAGGAATTTAAAAATCCTTTGCATATCGGAGAACAGCCCGCGCCCGAACCTGAAATAGAAAACCGCGGCCTTTCCGGCGCAAAGGAAACCATACCGGAGTCGTTCAACGTTTCTTTTACCATGGGGATATCTATCTTTCCCGACGACGTGAAAGATGCGGAAGGTTTATTGAGAACGGCGAGTATCGCGCTTCTGAGCGCAAAAGAGCAGGGGGAAGGAGAATATGAATTTTTTAAAGAGCATATGAACGTTCAGGCGTCGGAATTTTTAGTTATGAAAAATAGCATAATAAACGCATTTAAAAATAATGAGTTTTTAATCTATTACCAGCCCTACTTCGACATAAAAACAGGCAAAATAAAAGGCATGGAGGCTCTGG
>JAJZYC010000154.1 GCA_021806125.1 bacterium | reverse complement strand
GGCGGCGCTGAAAATAAATATAAGAGGGCGGCCAGATTATTTAATGAATGGATATCCAAAGGCATTTTAAAAAGGGTAGATAAGGACTCTATTTATATTTACGTTCAAAAATTTACCGCCGATAACATTTCTTACGAAAGAATAGGATTTTTATCCCTTTTCCGCCTGCCGGAAACAAAAGAGAACGGGTCTATTTACGGCCACGAAGCCACGCTTTCGAAACCTAAGGAAGACAGGTTCAAGCTTATGGAAGCCGCTAACGCCAACTTCAGCCCTATCTTTTCCGTGTTCGAGGATAAAAATTCCGGCGTTTTAAATATTTTAAAAAAATCCATGGAAGACGGAGCGGCAGAAAAACTTTTCGATTTTACCGACGATAACGGCATAATAAACGTTCTTTACAGGCTCGGCGGCGAAGCCGTTATAGCGCATATTCAAAGCGAGATGGCGCATAAGCCGGTTTATATAGCCGACGGACACCACAGGTTCGAAACCTGCATTAATTACAGGGATTACGTAAAAAAAGAAGGATTGGACAAAAAAGGAATCAATGCGGATTTCTGCCTTATGTATTTTGCGCCTTCGAATCAGGACGGACTCGTTATTCTGCCGACGCACAGAGGCATAAAAGGAAAAAATATAAATATCGAAAACCTGCTTGAAAGCATAAAAGATAATTTCGGCTATAAAGAAACTAATTTCGACGATTTGCTTAATGAAAACAAAAAATCCGGCAAAAACTCCGTTTCATTCGGGTTTGCCCACAAATCCGGAAGGGCTTTCATTTTATCGTTTAGGAAAGGCGGCGGAAACAAAGAGAATGCCAGCCCGTTGGAGGGATTAGACGTTTCGGTTCTGCAGGAACATATATTGAAAAAAGCTCTCGGCATAACGCAGGAAGAAATAGATGCGCAGAAATATCTCGTATATGAAAAGGACCAGCAAAAAGCTTTAGAAAAAGTAAAGCGCGGGGATTTGGAAGCGGTTTTCTTTATGAATCCCACAAAAATAGAAGACGTCATAAAAATCGCTTCGCTCAATCTGAGGATGCCGCAAAAATCTACATATTTTTATCCGAAAATAATCAGCGGACTGGTTATTAACCCGCTGAGCGTTAAATAAATTCGGGTTTATATGCGTTTCTAATTGCCGTAATTACCGTCGGGAGACATCGAGGGCATAACCGCTTCCTGCAAAATTGAATTATTTTCGTAAATATACTGCATTATATAAATAACTTTCCCCACGTTTCTTCCGTATTGCAATTTTTCATACACGTTCGGAATATATTTGATTGTTTTAAACAGTATCGGATAACCGTAAAGGTTTTTCTTAATTAACGAACTCAGAGGTATTACCGCAGAATCGTTAGAAACCGCAAATTCCAGCCAGCATACTCCGCCGGCGTTGAATACGGCTTCGTACTTGACGTTATTTTTAGTATATTCGTATGCCTTTACCCCCGAGTTTTTATAATTATACTGCGAAAGGTCGGGCTGAATAATATATAATTTATTCAGATGAATCCTTTTCATACGATATATTGCCTTCATTTTTTTTAAAGTGCCGCCTACCTGGGCATAGGCTTTATCGCAGTTAAAAGAATTAAATGCAATGGAAATACCTGCGATAATAAGCATAAAAAATAAAATTTTAATTTTCATTTTCATGTCTCCTTATTTCATTTGTTATATTATTTTAAACTTTCCAACCAGCCTGATATCTGCGCAACTTCTTCGGAAGGCATATTAGGATTAGGCGGCATAGACGAACTCGGATGCGTAATCTGGTTTTCTATCTGGGAATAACTTAGCCGCGAACCGATATGCGAAAGATTATAACCGCCCCGTTTTCCTTTTCCGTATATAGTATGGCAGTAAAAACATCCCGACATGCTGAAATCTTCATAACCTGAACCGCTGAATACCCGATGAGACGGCTGAGGTACCGCGAATCTCCTTATCGGCGCCGGAGCATATGCCGCCGTACGGGGCTGCGCAGGAGCAGGCGGCGCGGGGACAGATGCCGCCGCACGTGGAGGCGCAGGTGCAGATGCTATCTTCCGGCGCGGCGCGGAAACAGATGCCGCCGTACCGGGCGGCTCATGGGTTTCAATGTTTTTAGACGCAATATTAATACCGCTTTCGGAATTTTTATTTTTCCGCCCGTTTTTTTTAGTTCCGTTTTGAAAATAATAGTAACGCCAGCCGGCATATATTCCTGAAGACGCAATAACAATTATAGCCGCTATAAATACTAAAATCAATTTCACGTTTTTATTAGAATGTACCGGGGTTATCGAGGTTACCGGGGTTCCGGTTCCGGCGCCTGCAGGGGCTTCGTAAAAAGATGGTTTTTTTTCATATAAATTTTCCGAAACAGCGCCGCCGGGAGGTTTTTCAAAATCGTCGAGCAGCTTCATCAACTCTGCGGTATTCTGTATTCTTTCCGGTATTTTTATAGACAGGCCTTTATCTAAAATATATTTTAATCGTTCGTTTATTCCCGCAAAATCTATACTTATTCCTCCGACTAATTCTGTGACTTCCGGCGGCGGAAATCCTTTTAAAAGAGCATATAATGTAGCGCATATTGCATATACGTCGGTATATTCCCCTCTTTTCCCCTTGCCGCCGTATTGTTCGAGAGGAGCATAACCCGGCGTTAAAATTTTTTCGTAAGTTTTAGTTTTATCGGCGGCAAAAACTCTTGAAGAACCGAAATCTATAATTTTGATGTCTCCGCTATTTTTAAGTATAATATTTTCCGGTTTTATATCCTGATGGAGAAGACCCGCTGAATGTATTATTCCTACGGCTTTCGCAATCTGCCTGATATATCGGACGGCGTCTTGTTCGCCTGTTTTTCCGAGAAGAGACGACAAAGGCGTCCCCTCTATATATTCCATAACTATATATACTGTGTCGTTTTCTTCGATTACGTCGTAAACGTCGACAATGCCGGGGTTTTTTAATTTTGCTATCGATTTTGCTTCATTTTTAAAATTTTGAAGATTTTCGTTATTATCGAGCGTAGGCGGGATAGTTACATTATTGCCCGTCCTGGTAGCTATGCCGTCAGGGAAATATTCTTTTACAGCGACTTTTCTGTCGAGTTTTTCGTCGTAAGCAAGATAAGTTATTCCAAAACCGCCCTGACCTAAGATTTTTTCTATTTTATACTTCGAAAAAATAATACTTCCTTCTTCAAGCGCAATGTTAGAATAGCCGCTTCCTATGCCTGCGGCTATATCTCCCCCGCAAACCGGACATTTAGAAGCATTATCGGGTATAAGCGACGAACAATAAGGACAATTTATCATAAATTAACAGCCTCAAGAAATTCGCTTAATAATAAGCGCGGAAGCATTGTCTGAAGCGCCTTTTTCTACCGCCGCGGCGACAAGCGCGTCGGCAATATATTGAGCATCCGGCGTGCGGTTTTGAACCGAATTAACGCCGTCGTTTAAAATTGCTTTAAAATCTTTTTCTTCTATTTCCGACCATATACCGTCGCACACAATTAAAAGCAAGTCGCCTTTTTCTAAAATTTCGGTTTTTTTACCGATGGTTTTTTGCAAATCGTCAAAATAACCTTCCTGCCTATTTCTAATCGAGCCTAAAGATTTTAAAATTTTATTTCTGTCGGGACTGTTTTTTGCCTCTTCCTCCGTCATATTTCCGCTCGATACCATAAACGCCACATATGAGTGGTCTTTAGTAAGCCGTATCAGTTCAGGTTTGGCTTTAGAACCAGTCCAGAGATAAGCCCTTGAATCGCCGACATGCGCCAATGCAAAAGTTTCATTTTTAAAAACTACGCCTACAAAAGTGCATCCGCCGTCTTTTCCGGCAAGTTCGTCAAAAACGTTTTTATTCGCCCGCCATGCCAAATCTAAAGCTAAATCGTTAAGTCCTGCGGAAAAGTCCGCGGGACCTTCGGGAATTTTTAAAAAACCTTCTACGGCGGCTTTGCTTGCAAGTTCGCCAGCCGCCATTCCGCCCATTCCGTCTGCGAGGCATGCTC
>JAJZYC010000153.1 GCA_021806125.1 bacterium | reverse complement strand
AAATTATAATATTAATTAATATACGAGATAATTTCAAAAGGAATCTTTTTTTCCGGGGGAGGAAAATATTGGTCGGCGCAGAATTCAACGATTTAGAACATGATTTGCTAGAAAATATAGAAATTAAAAATTTGCTTAATTCTTTGGATGAAGGGGCATTTGTTATAGATAAAGCAGATAACCTTGTTTTCTATAACGATACCGCTCCGCTGATTATGAAAACAAATCTTGAAGAATTTTTAAATAAAAATATAAGGCTTATACATTATTTTGAAAATCTGTTTAAAGAGCAGGTAATACCGGCGCATATAAGAGACCTTGCATCGGGATATAAGATATCTAATATTTATAAAATAGAGGAACAGAACCATTATTTTGAAAATGAAAGAATAGAGCTTTACAGCAGTTCTGGCGAAATTAAAGGAACTTTATATTTAGTAAGGGATATCACCAAAGAAATACTGCTCGAAATATCTTTATCCAACGAAATTAAATTAGACAGCCTTTCGAATCTTTACAACTCGAGATTTTTTTACGAGGAAATTGAAAAAGAGGTATCGAGATGCTCAAGATACGGATACGATTTATCGATTCTTTTTATCGACATTAATAATTTTAAGTTTTTTAACGATGCACTCGGGCATAAAGCCGGCGACGAAGTTATCAGACTCACCGGAGAATCCCTTAAAAAAGCTGTAAGAAAGAATGTCGATTCGGCATACAGATACGGCGGAGACGAATTTACCGTAATACTGCCGAACACTCCTGCAAAAAGGTCAACTATAGTAGCAAATAGAATTTTATCTAATTTTCAAAATGCGTTTAAAGAAAAATTAAAAACTCTTATATCCGTTGGAGCTGATGGTTTAAGTTTAGATAATTTTATGTTAGACGACTGCAAGTCTAAAAAAATAGGTTTATCGATAGGCATTGCCGGATATCAAATAGGCAAACCTGCCGATACGCTCATTAAAGAGGCGGATATCGCTATGTACAAAGCAAAAAAAGAGAAGGAAGTCCATATTTGCATCTATGGAGAAAATTAATTGCCGGCCTAAAGCAAGCCCGAAGCGCTTCTAATTAGAACGATGCGGCGCATGCCGTTATTGCGGCGTAAAAAATAATGATAAGTATCGACGCCAGTTCCATAATATTAACAGCATCCGGTATATTTCTTATAACGGCAAGCCCGTAGTTTTCAAATCCGATAACCGGCCTTTTGCTTTCGACCCCGCCGTAATAATTTACTCCGCCTAATTTTATTTTCAGCGCGCCTGCCGCTATCGACTCAAGCTGTCCGCCGTTAGGACTAGGATGGCTTTTTCTGAATTTTATAAAAGATAATACGGCGTCTTTTATATTATATGCCTTTTTCGGCTTATTTAAAGCAACACTTAAAATAAATACGGATAACAGCATAAATAAAGCCGTTATCCTAAAAGGAATAAAATTTAAAACATCGTCTAATCTGGCTGAAAATTTACCGAATTTTTCATATTTTTCGTCTTTGTATCCCGTTAAAGAATCCAAAAGATTTGCGGTTTTATATATTGCGGCAAATAAAACCCCGGAGAATACAATCCCCGAAACCTGCATATGTTTTGACACATAATGTTTTAATATTAATCCCGATATTATTCCGGCTGTAAAATAAAAAACTACTGAGCCTATACCGTCGCCGGTATTTTCGGAAACGGATTCGACGACGGCCCTTGAAATTTCGGAAGAATTAAGGTTTCCGCTGTCTCTGCCGGCAAGCGACTGCAGACCTTTTCGGGCAGATTTTATGCCGCCGTTTTTGAGCTGGTTATATATTTTTATGCTTTCATGCCTTAATCCCCCCGCGGAAAGAAAAGAAGCGAGAATATATAAGGAAAAAACATAAAAGAGCAGGGGAGAAATATTAATAAATAAGAAACTTACGGCCGAAAAAATTATCGATATCGTAAAAACGGTAAATATATTATAAAGAATGCCGGATATAAATTTATTAGAAAAAGAATAAAAAGGTTTCTCCAAATATACCGCAATCCTTCCCATTATATTCAAAGGATGGAATTTATATTTGAACGAACCAGTATAAAATTCTATTATAAAAGCCGAAGGAAACAGTATAAGGATAAGATAAGCGGACGGCATTTTAATTTTTATAGCTTTCGGGTATGGCGCACGAATCTCCCGCCATCAGTTCCATAAACACATCGTTGCAGTATAAAGAAAGTGCGTCGAGTTTTTCCGAAAGCATATTTGAGGAAGAAGGCAAATCTAATATTGAATTTAATCCGGCAAGTTCCCGCTTTAATTGATCGTCGAGGCCTTCCGATATTTTATCGATATCGATGGACTTGCCTTTTTTTAACGAATTTGACATTTCGTCAAATATCATACCTATATAAGATACCGAGCTTGAGCATTCGTCCTTTTTGCCTGAATTTAAAGCATCGGTTTTAATCTTGGTTATGAAGTTCTTTAAATTATTAAATATTTCTTCTATTTTTAACCGTTTTTCATTCTCGTTCATTTTATTTATTTGAATCCAGTTGCTGTTATATTATATAATTGATTATATAATATAACCCGCGTTCCTTGCAAATTAAATTAATTAATAAAATTTCCGCCTTATGTCTCCGTCTATCGCGATAGGTATTTTCGGCATAATAATAATACTTGGTTTTTTCGGGGAAATACTTTTTCAATATACCAAAATTCCTTCCGTTTTATTTTTAATGGTCGCGGGTCTTTTGCTGGGTCCTATATATCATGTTTTCAACCAATCGGTCTTTTTATCGTTCGCTCCGTATTTAAGCACTTTGGTGCTTATTTTAATTATGTTCCAAGGCGGACTCGAGCTAAATTTTATTACGGTATTCAAATCGTCTTATGTTTCGATGGTGCTGATTTTTACGGGATTATTCCTTTCGACGGTTCTCGTAGGCGCAGTATTTTACATAACAGGCGGAGCAGGGTTTATTCAATCGCTCATGTTGGGCGCTATCGTATCCTGCTCCAGTTCAACGGTAATTATACCGCTTTTGCCGAATATCGACGCAAGCGAAAAAAATAAAACTATAATAACTATAGAATCTACGTTCAACGATGCGTTTGCAATAATACTTCTTATTATATTAATAAATATAGCGAAACATACGGCTTCCTCCTCAGAGCCGTTAAATATAAATTACGGCAAAATAGCCCTTCAAACCGCGTATTCCTTCGGAATATCCGGGGTTATAGCCGCCGCATTCGGAATTATATGGTATATGGCGCTTAAGCCGCTCGTAAAAACAAAATTTGCCTATTCTATTACCTTTGCGGTTATGCTCCTTATTGTTTTAATTATGCATTACGTCCACGGGAACGGAGCTATAGCCATACTTGTCTTTGGAATAGTTATGGGCAACGAAAATTTATTGAATAAGCTTAAAATTAACTTTTTTAATATGAGCATCGAAAATTCGGTTATAAAACAGTTTAACCACGAGTTTTCGTTTATCATAAGAACATTATTTTTTGTTTTTTTAGGAGTAGTGGTCGAGCTGTCGAATTTAGACTGGGAATTCTTCGACAGATTCTTTATTATAATTGCCTTAATCGTTTTATCGCGTTATATTGCCGTATGGATAGCATTTAAATTAGAAAATATAAGAAAACATGGGCAGATAGATGCCGCAGTGCCGAAAAAAGAACGTTTTTTTATGCTTTCTATGATTGGAAGGGCGCTGGCAACCGCCATTATGGCATATATGCCCTTAAACAGCGGTATTCAAGGCACCGCTAAATTTCCGGAATATGCTTTTCTGGTAATCATAACTACGAATGTTTTGCTGGCAGCCGGAGTTTTTATTTACGGGAATAAATATACCTTAACTCACCGTTAGAAACTATAAAAATTGATTTAACAAGTTATAAATACTGGATTCCCGCTTTCGCGGGAATGACACCTTTTTGGTTAAAACCTCAATCCCCGCATAGTCATTCCCGCGAAAGCGGGAATCCAGATAAAAAATCTCTAACGATGGGTTAAGGTATAAATAGATTTTTATATTGTA
>JAJZYC010000152.1 GCA_021806125.1 bacterium | reverse complement strand
AAAATATACTTAATTGACATTTTATATTTAAAATGATATTCTATAAACATTATGGCTATAGAAAATAATAAAGCTTTTTGTCCCGCTCAGGAAGCATTTAAGATACTCGCAAATAAATGGTCTTTGATGATAATTAAAGAGCTTTCCGAAGAAAATCTACGATTTAACCGCATTAAAAAAAAGATAGAAAGCATTTCTTCGAGAGAATTGTCTAAAAGGCTCGAGGTTTTAGAGGAAATAGGAGCGGTTGATAGAAATATAATTTCCATTAAGCCTATAATGGTTGAATACAGCCTTACGGAAGCAGGCAAAGAACTTACTGAAGCGATTGAAATATTGCATAACTGGACTGTAAAAAATAAAAAAAATATCGCTAACGTTTAAAGTCCTTTTTAAGTATAAAAAAAGAACCAGATAAATTTAAAATCCCTGATTGACATTATATATTTATAGATTTATTATTAGCAATACGGTTAACCGTATTAAAAATTTAAACTTTATTAATTTAATTAAGGAGGTATTATGTCAAGAATAGTAAAGCACGAAAAGAAACTCCCGGCCGCGATAGAAGAAAAAGACGCAAAGTTTCCGATTTACGTCTGCGCATGCGGTCTTTCAAAGAATTTTCCTTTCTGCGACGGTTCGCACGACCATGCAAAAGACGAATCCGATGCCGGCGTTTATGTTTATGAGGGCGATAAGAGGGTTAAATTATAATTAAATTACGGAATTATGCGCTTGGCGAATTAATCGAATCAATTTATTATTTGCAATAATAACCTCAAGATTGCTTCGCTACGCTCGCAATGACAACATACAGTTATTGCGAGCGTAGCGAAGCAATCCTTTATTAGCTAAGTACATAATTCCGTTAAATTATTTCGGGGCAACCGTATATTTTGCTATAAGCCTGAAAGAATATTCCGTCTTATAAAATAATATTTTGTCTAATTGCATAAGTTTAGTTTCGTATTTAAAATGTCCAATTTTTTCCGCCTCTTCTAAATTAGACAAAAAAAGATATAAATTAATATTTTTTTTAAAGCCTAATTTTTCTATTAAATTTATAAGTTCGCTTGGGTTAAAAGCCGCCCTGGTAGTTATCGCGTCTAAACTGTCATCAAAATTAAAAGAAAAAATATTCATATTTATACAGTTAAAATTTCTAAGGTTTAATTTTCTGGAAATATTTTTCTGAAAATTACATTTTTTATAAATAGATTCTATTGAAACGATATTTAAAGCCGGATTCATTATGTTGAGGACTATTCCTGGAAATCCGGCTCCGGAGCCGATATCTACTATAGTTTTGTCCTCTTTATCCAGTATCTTAAATAGAAAAGCGCTGTCCAAAATATGCTTTTTTATAAATTCGTTTTCGCCGGTCACAGCGGTAATATTTATTTTTTTATTCCATTGAATAAGTTCCGTATATAAAACGTGGAACTTTTCAATCTTATCCCGGTCAATATCGCCGACGGCTGACATTATCCCGAAATTTTCGAAATATTCTACAATCTTATCTGCAAATATCTCCTTAGAGATTTTTTCGTTCATAATATCAACATGCATATGTTTCAAATGATTTTATTGAATAACGGATTTTATTTATGATATTCTATGGTAATTATAATATAATAATAGTAAATTTTAAAAATAAAATAAATCAGGGTTAAGTGGAAGAAAATTTGGCTAATCATTTAAGAGTACGTTTTGCGCCGAGTCCTACCGGCAATCTTCATATGGGCGGCGTTAGGACGGCATTGTTTAATTATATTTTTGCCTTAAAATACAAGGGCAGGTTTATTTTAAGAATAGACGATACGGACAGGGCCAGAAGCAAAAAAGAGTATGAAGATGCTATCGCAGATGATTTGCGGTGGTTTGAAATTAACTGGGACGAGTTTTACCGGCAATCCGAAAGAACGTTTATTTACGAAAAATATCTTAACAGCTTAAAAAAAAACGGTCTTGTTTATGAATGTTTTTGCACCGAAGAAGAAATTTTAAAATCAAAAGAAATTGCGGTTAGGTCTAAAAAACCCTATATATATAACGGAAGATGTGCCAATCTTTCCTCGGGAGAAAAAGAAAAATTAAGCCTTAGCTTCAAGGAAAAAGGCTTATACCCTTCCGTCCGTTTAAATATAGCCCAAGTTTTGAGAATGGCCCCAAGTTTCAACTCTATAGAATTTAACGATGCGGTTCACGGACACCTTTCTTTTAATCCAAAACTTATAGGCGATTTTATTTTAAAAACCGAAGATAACAGATTTGCCTATAATTTTGCTTCTATTATAGACGATTACGACCTAGGTATAACCCATGTCATAAGAGGCGAAGACCATATAAGCAATACGCCGAAACAGATTTTGATTCTTAAAGCGCTCGGCAAAGAGCCGCCCGCTTTTGCCCATATCTCCCTTTTATACGGAAAGGACGGAAAAATTATGTCGAAAAGGGATGCGGCCGCCAATATTCAATATTATAAAGAAAAAGGATATCTTCCGGAAGCGATATTAAATTATCTTGTCGTAACCGGCAATACTTTTACCATCCATGAATATAGAAACGGTAAAAAAGAAATATTTGAAAAAGAAATATTTTCCGATATTTCAGAAATGGCAGAACTTTTGGATATTAAGAAGGCAAAAGGTTCAGGGGCGATTTTTAATGAAGACAAATTAAGGCATATAAACGAAAGACTGCTTGCAGGCATGCCTGCGGGAAAATTAATAAAAATCTTAACGGAAAAATTTCAAGCCGGAGACGCATTAAAAAAACTTCAAGAAACATATGGAGAAAGTATATACGTAGAAATAATAGATTTTTTAAAAAATGAATTTAAAACGGTAAAGGAAATTTTAAAAGAGTTCGATATATTTTTCGACGGCTTTAATATAGAATTGGACGGAATTAAATATGACGCCGGATTAAAGACGGCTCTTTTAAATAATCTGCGGAATACGGAAGATTTCGGCGAAAAATCGACCAAAAATATTATAAAAGAAACGGCTTCGGAAAACGGCAAAACGGTTAAAGAATCTTATGAAACGTTAAGGCTTTTTGTGACCGGAAGGCTGGACGGACCGTCTATATTGAAAATAATTAAATTTCTCGGTAGAGACAGGGTGGTTAAAAGGCTTTCGGTTTGATTTTTATAAATAGGAGGGATATTTGGACCCTTTAAAAAGGTTTCACAACGAAAACTGGCATACGCCCGAAGGCAAACTTATAAGAGAGTTCGTATTCGGAATTAACGACGGATTGGTTACGACGGTCGGATTTATTGCAGGCGTGACCGGAGCATTGATAAACTTAAAAATAGTTCTTATGTCGGGTTCGGCTGAAATTATAGCCGGCACGGTTTCTATGTTTTTTGGAGCGTATCTTGCCTCAAAATCCCAGAATGAATTTTACCAAAAAGAGATTAACAGGGAAATGAGGGAGATTAAAGAAAATCCCCGCCATGAAATAGAAGAAATTTACGAAATATATCAGGATAAAGGTTTTACCGAAGCGGAAATAGACCCGATAGTTAAAAAGCTTATGTCTGACAAAAAAATGCTTCTTGATTTTATGGTTCAGGACGAACTCGGCATAAGCAGGGATTATTACGAGAATCCTTTAAAAATTGCATCTTATACGGGATTATCTTTTTTAGCCGGCGGCATTCCGCCGCTGCTGCCGTTTTTTTTTATTAAACATTCTATAACCGCCGTTGCGGCTTCAATTGTTTTATCTATAATCGTTCTTGTTGTTACTGGTCTTGCCAAAGCAAAAGTAACGAAAACTAGTAGATTTAAAAGCGCTTTGGAAATGGTTTTAATCGGCGGGACAGCCGCCGCCGCCGGATTTATTTGCGGAAGGCTTATAGCGTTAATGTGAGGTAAAAAAATAAATTATGATAGTTTTGACATTTTCTTGTCCCGATAAAAAAGGAATAGTGGCCGCAGTTTCGAAAATACTTTTCGAAAACGACGCCAACATAATAGAATCTAATCAGTATTCGACAAATTCGGCAGACAATCCTCACTTTTTTATGCGTATAGTTTTTGAAACGGAAAATCTTAATAGGTTAAGCGATATAAATAAAAAATT
>JAJZYC010000007.1 GCA_021806125.1 bacterium | reverse complement strand
AATCCGAAGTTAAGAGCAGAATTAAATCTAGATTTTATAATCAGCGAGGATTCGGGGCTTGAGGTCGAGTGCTTAGAGGGCGCTCCCGGTCTTTTTACGGCAAGGTATGCGGGCGAAAACGCTTCGGATATTGCCAACATAGAAAAACTTCTTAACGGCATGAGGTTTAAAACGGAATGCGCGAAAAACAGGCGCGCTAAATTCGTCTGCCATGCTTGCCTTTACGATATTAAAAAAAATAGTTTCGAGTATTTTTACGGAGAATTAAAAGGTTTAATTGCAGAAGAAATAAGCGGAACGAAAGGTTTCGGCTACGACCCCGTTTTTATCGTGCCGGAGTTTAATAAAACGGCGGCGCAGATAGGCGCGGAGGAAAAAAACGCAATATCGCACAGGGCGGTTGCTTTCGGAAAAGTTGCCGAGGCGATAAAAACCTCGCAATCTTAAAATAAAAACGGTGACAGAATTCAATTCTGTTGCCGTCACAAATTGGGAGCATTAACGGCGGTAGAATATTTATCGAACTATATGGATAAAAAACTTATAAATGAATTTGAAATGCTGTTGGGAAAGGACAGGGTTCTGTCGGAAACCGAGGAACTTCTATGCTATTCCTACGACGCTACGTCCAAGGATTTTATGCCGGACGCCGTCGTATTTCCGCTTAATGCGGAAGAAATATCCAAAATAGTCAAGCTATGCTTAAAATATAATACTCCCGTCGTCGGAAGGGGTTCAGGAAGCGGATTTTCGGGCGGGAGTCTGCCGTTAAAAGGCGGCGTTGTGGTTTCGTTTACAAAAATGAACCGGATTCTAGAATTAGACGAAGAAAATATGTTCGTTACCGTCGAACCGGGTATTATAAACGGCGACCTTAAGTATTACCTTTCCGAAAAGGGATACTTTTATCCGCCCGACCCCGCAAGTTATGAGTTTTCGACTATCGGCGGCAACGTCGCCGAATGTTCCGGAGGACCCGCCGCCGTAAAATACGGCGTTACCAAAGACTACATCGCGGCGCTGGAGGTTATAACGGGGGAAGGCGAAATTATCGATACCGGCTCAAAAACGGTTAAAAACGTTTCGGGATATAATCTTACCCAGCTTTTTACCGGTTCGGAAGGCACTCTCGGCCTTTTTTCCAAAATTACGCTTAAAATTTTATCGAAACCGGAAGCAAATTCGCTGATTTTAGTGTCATTCGACGATATTAATAACGGATTTAACGCCGCAATTTCTCTTTTGAAACTGAGGAACAGGCCGTCTATGCTCGAATTTATGGACAAATCTTCCATCGAATCCGTCAAAGGCTATTTCAAAAGCGATATAATAAAAATAGACGGAAATTTTTTGTTTATCGTAGAATCCGACGGTTCTCGGGAAGAGGTGGATAAATCCATAGGGGAATATGAAAAAATATTGAAAGAATTTTCGCCTATTTTTCTTTTTGTTTCAGGAAAAGACGAGGATAAAAAAGTTATAATGGATGCGAGAAAAGCCATATCTCCGTCTTTAAGGAAATACGGCGACCTTAAAATAAACAACGATATTGCCGTCCCTATAAATAAAATCCCCGGGATGCTTTCGTTTTTAGAAGAAACTTCGCGAAAATACGATATCCCCATTATAAATTTCGGACATTTCGGAGACGGCAATATTCACGTAAATATTATGCTGGATAAAAATAATGCCGAAATGGTTCGAAAAGGCGAAACGGCAAAGTACGATATTCTAAAAAAGACCGTCGAACTGGGCGGAAGCTTGTCGGGCGAACACGGCATAGGACTCGAAAAGAAAGAGTTTATGAAATTAAAATACGGCGATTATTATATGAACGTGTTAAAAAATATTAAAAAGGCGTTTGATCCTCAAAATATTATAAACCCAGGAAAGATATTTTAGTCCGAGCGTTATCGGCTCGCCAACCTTTCTGGATTCCTGCTTACGCAGGAATGGCGCCTTTTGGGTAAAAAGTTAAACTCTCATATTGTCATTCCCGCGAAAAGCGATATTTTTGTCCACAAGATTATAAATAAAAAAGGAGTTTTATTATATTGAAAGAAAAAGATGCAACCTATCTTAATTGCGTTCACTGCGGCAAGTGCCTGCCCGTCTGCCCGTCTTATAGTATCGGCTTAAACGAGTTTTTTAGCCCGAGGGGCAGGGTGCGTTTAGTTTTGACGGACAACGCAGACAAACTTCCTTTGAGAGCGTCGAAGGTAGCCGAATCGATGTCCGCCTGTCTTTTATGCGGAAGATGCGTTAAAATATGTCCTAACGACGTAAAAATAGACGAATTAGTAATAGATGAAAAAATAAAGCTTAACGAATTGGCGGGCAGAGCTTTTTCAATTGATAAAATTGCATTAAAAGCGCTTAAAAACAAAAGAAAAGTTTTATTAAAATCCGCCTTAAAAATTGCAAATATTCCGTTTGTAGAAAAACTGGCCGGCAGGTATGCGCCTCAGCCTGAAGGAAAATCTTTCATTCAAAACAAGGATTTAATATTTATTGCGGATATTGCCGGAAAAAATGCAGGCGGTAAAAATATTTTTACCGCCGGTTATTTCGGCGGATGCGTATTCAATAACATATACCCGCAGATATCTTCCGATACCGTAACTTCCCTGACGAAAAACGGCATCGAGGTTTTTGTCCCGAAAATGCAGGGCTGCTGCGGACTGCCGTTTATTTCGAGCGGCGATGTAGAATCGTTTAGAGAGCTTGCCTTAAATAACGCAAGGGCTTTTAAAGATAAGAATCTTGATTATATAGTAACGTCCTGCGCTTCATGCTCATATTCGATAAATAAACTTTATCCTTTATACTTCGATGCAAATGACGAAGGCTATGCCGAAGTCAGGCAATTTTCCGAAAAATTGCTCAATATCTGGTCGTTTTTTAAAGAATTGGAAAAAAAAGGCGTTAAAATAAAAACCGGAAAATTAAAAAAAGAAATCGAGGCCGTTTTTCATATACCCTGCCATCTTTCAAATACGGAGGGGTTCAAACCGTCTTCCGCTAGCGAGAATTTAATCGGCGAGGCGGGGTTCATCGCCGATAAAATTACAGGATTGAAATTGAAGCCCTTGAAATACAATTATTGCTGTGGCAACGGCGGCATGTTTAATATAACGCATTACGATTTATCCAGAGAAATTACTAAGCGCAAGTTCGAGGAAATTAAAGAAGCGTCTCCGCAGGAAATATTGACGTCATGTTCGGGATGCATATTTTCTTTGAAAGACCAGAAAGGAATATTAAAAAAAAATGAAAGGCTGGCGGTTAGTCACTTAATAAACGTTTACGCCGAAAGTTTAAAAGAATCAAAAGAATGAATCCGTATTTACAAGAATAGTTATCGCATTTTTTACTTTTTCGATTTCTACAGGGAGCGTTCCGGCAAATTCTCCGTCGCACTGATAAAATATATATTTATTTTCCGAGGGGTCGGAAGACGATATGCACATCCTGCCTGCTTTAACGTAAAAATCGGGGTTGTCCGAATATTTTCTATAAAACGTCAGAGATTTCAATATAGAAAAAACAACATCCGTTCTGCCCGATGCGTTCTTTACCAGTCTTATATTAAATTTTTCGTTTAAAGGCGAATTGCAGGGAAATACCTTAAAAGGTCCGCCGTAATATTTAATATTAGACACTATAATCTCTTTGGCATCGTGTTTGCCGCCACCGGCAATACCGTCGTCCATAATTTCCAAAGACAGCCCGCAGAATTTATAATTTTTAGCCAGTTTAATTATGTTGAATATATAACTGATATATTTTATGAAATTATTATATATTCTTTTCTTATTTTTTCTTATTTTTTCCTCCATATTTTTAACGATAAAAGCGTCAAGCCCTATTCCGGCCATAGCGAAAAAAAATCTGTCGTTGGCTTTCCCAAGATTCATTTTAACGGGTTTATATTTATAAATAATTTCGTCAAGAGCTTTCTTCAGGTTATAAGGCGTTTTGTTTTCCAAAGCAAAAAGATTAACCGTGCCCATAGGCAGGTGGGCGATGGGAATATCCGTAAATACTAAATTGTTTATAACGTAATTTAAACTTCCGTCGCCTCCGGCTACTAAAACCATATCGTAAAAATTTACGATATTTTCTTTTTCGATGCAATATTCGATTATATTTAAAGTATCGGCTGCGATATTCCTATATTTGAAAAAACTTAAAATATAGAAAAGTTTTTTTTCGGAAAAACGTCCTGATTTAGGATTGTAAATAATTAATACTCTATTCAAATTCATCTTATTAATTTTAATAAATATAAAAATTATTTGCAATACGTTAAGGCTGGCTCAACGCTTCGCGAATTTGACTTTACCGCAATGCTTTATTATAATGTAAATGAGTTGTAATAATTATAAAATAAGGAGTTTATATGCATCACACAAATACAGGCATAGCCGGCAAAAAAGTTTACATACCGTATATGTCGGATGCTGCCTACGCTTTAAGCGCGGCGTTCAGAAGATGCGGAGTCGATTCTGCGGTTATGGACGAGCCGGACGAATCGACCCTCGATTTCGGACTTAAGTTTACGAACGGAAACGAATGCATGCCATGCTTCGTTACCACGGGAGACATTATTAAGGTCATAGAAAAACCCGATTTCGACGCCAAAAAATCCGCATTTTTTATGCCTACTTCCCCGGGTCCTTGCAAATTCGGACAATATAACAGGTTGCATGAAATGGTGCTGGATAATCTCGGCTATAACGAAGTTGAATTTCTAGTTCCAAGCGCTCAAAAATCTTATACCGATTTTATAGGAGACAAGGCTACTCTTTTCAGGAGAGTTGCCTGGCAGGGCTGTGTCGCGGTAGATACTTTAGAAAAGGCTCTTTACAGGGTCAGGCCTTACGAAATTACTAAAGGAGATGCCGTTTCTGTTTATAAAGAGTGTATCAATTTAGTGGTCGATGCAACCGAGAATGGCAAAAATATTTACGATACTATGGATATATGCGCAAAGAAATTCGAAAAAATACCGAGAAAAGACGAATTGAGGCCGCTTATAGGAGTAGTAGGCGAAATATTTTTGAGGTTAAACAAATTTACCAATAATTTTACGACGGAAAAGGTGGAGGCGCTTGGAGGAGAGGTTTCGGTCGTTCCTACATACAAGTGGATAACTTTTACTACTTATGAATATACCGTTAATGCTTTCAGAAGCCGAAAAGTAAAAGATATTTTTTTAAGCTTCCTAGTAAATTATTATCAGAGGAAAGACGAAACGAGCATGCTCAAGCCGTTTAAAAAACTCCTTAGAAACCATAAGGAAACAAGCATAAAGGAAATACTTTCTTATTCCAGAAAATATCTCGACTTGTCTTTAGGCGGAGAAGCAATTCTTACAGTCGGAGAATCGGTAGATTTTGCAAAAAAAGGTTATTCTGGAGTAATAAGCATCCATCCTTTTCACTGCATGCCTGGTTCTATAGTGCAAATAGTTTCAAAAAGATTCAGGGAAGACCTCAATAATTTTCCATGGATAAATTTATGGTTCGACGGACAGGAAAGCACTAATTTAATGCTTAGGCTTGAGGCTTTTATGCATCAGGCGAGGCAATGGAATGGAGTTAAAAATGACTTTTCGGAAGCCGCATAAAGTGCGCAGAAATATAATTCTGATTTTATTTTACTGTTTTTTAATCGCATCGGCGTCTTTTGTATTTATTAGGCAATCTTACGGAAGCGGGTCTATCGTAGAGAAGCTTTTTAACGAACTTAAACCCGGCGTCGTACACATAGAAGTTTTAGGTTACGCGCGCCTTAAAAACGGCGCTATAATGCCCGAAGAAGATATCGGAACCGGATTTTTCATAAATAAAAACGGAGATATACTTACAAATTTTCACGTCATAGGAAATGCCGGCAAAATTTACGTAAGTTTTTTAAAATATAAAGATATAAAAGCAAGCATTGTAGGGACCGACCCGATGTCAGATATAGCCGTTATCCGTATAAACCCCGGAGGCAGAACGATAACGCCTTTAACTATGGGCGATTCGAACGGTTTGAGGGTAGGCGAAAGAGTTATAGCTATCGGCAATCCTTACAATCTTTATCAAACGGTTACCACCGGAATTATAAGCGGACTGAAAAGATCGCTGTTTTTCCCTTCCGCAAGATTCTACGGAAATATAATACAGACCGACGCGGCTATCAATCCCGGAAATTCCGGAGGGCCTCTTGTTGACTATAACGGGCATGTTATCGGCATAAATACGGCTAAACTTGCAAATAATGCCCAGAATATCGGATTTGCTATTCCTATCAATCTTGCAAAAAGGAACATACCGGAATTAATTAAATACGGAAGAGTTATTCGCCCGTGGCTCGGAATAGAAGCTATAAAGCTGACGAAAAGCATTTCTACGCTGCTCGGCATAAAATACGTCGAGAAGGGACTGTTAATCGAAAAAGTTTTTCCGAACAGCCCCGCTTACAGGGCGGGCCTAATAGCCGGTAGCAGATTAATAGCGATGAAGAATATTAATTATATATTAGGCGGAGACATTATAACGAGGTTCAATAATAAAAAGGTCAATTCGTTTTCCCGCCTTGAAGAATTAATAAGCACATTTTTACCGGGGCAGATTATAACCCTTAAAATTCATAGAGGCAAGACGGTAAAATTAGTTAAAGTCAGATTGTCGAGTATGCCTTGATGCGGAGGTTTTTGTCGTGTTTTTAACTGAAAAAAAAGATATAAAAGAAATAGACGAAGCTTTAAAAAAATATAAAAAAATCGGTGTTATCGGCTGCGCTTCCTGCGCTTCCGTATGCCTGACGGGCGGCAGCAAAGAAGTAAGGGACATGGAAAAGCATTTGGAGGCTTCCGGAAAGGAAGTCACGTTTACGATTTCGATAGACGAGCCCTGCGATAAAAGAGTGTTAAAGGAAGACATACGTTTTGTCGAAGACGAAATGGAAGACACGGAGGCGGTAGTAGTTTTATCATGCGGTACCGGGGTACAGACTATAGGCGAATTTATAGGAAAAAAAGCCGTAGCCGGAACCGACAGCAAATATATTGCCCAGACAGAACATATAGGCGAATATAACGCTTTATGCGGCGGATGCGACGAATGCAGATTGAATTTTACCGGTGGGGTCTGCACTATAACATTGTGCCCCAAAGGCTTACTGAACGGTCCTTGCGAAGGACATATAGGCATCAACTGCGAAGTCTATGAAGACAAAGAATGCGTGTTTATGAAATCCTACGAATTGATGACGAAATATTCTGAAGAAGAAAATTTTAACAAAATTTTTAATCCAAGAGATTACGGCTTATCGTTAAAAAGAACAAAAATATAATCATTCGAAAGTAAATAGAATATGCAGATAATACCCCAAATCGAAACCCCTGTCGGCGAAAATTACATAACTTTTGAAGAAAATTTGATAAAGCTTTTAGGCACAATAGAAAAAACCGGACTTAATAATCAAAATGCCGGGCGTGATTTTCCCGATATAATCATCGAACAGAATTTCGGAGTAAACGGATTGCTGTTATGCAAGGATTTAAAGGACAGGCTCGGCAATATAAATACAGCTTATGCTTTTACTATGAGGGATAAAAACCGGATATCCATTTTGTCCGATTTAATTACGCTTAAACAGATAGGAGTTAAAGATATTGTGGTATCCGAAGGAGTACATCCTCTAAAAACCGTTTTTAATTCGGCTAAGCCGGTGTACGACGTAGATATTTTAGGTATCGGATTGATTTTAAAAAGAGGCTTTATGAATTACCCTGGAGGCATCGCAGATAAAGACGAGCCGGACTTTTTTAATCTCGGAGTCGTTGTTTCCGCCTCAGCCCCCGTAGACGGCTTAAAGGCAAAAAAACTTATTAATGCAGGGGCAGATAGATTTATCATAAATTATACCGGCAAAAATCCCGATGAAGATATAATAAAATATATAAAATCGGAAAAAAAAGAAATTTTCTTGTACGTTAAGGAGTCCTATATAGAAGACTCGCTGAAAGATTTTATCAGGGCAAACGAGCGGTTGAACTTAGACGGCATCATAATTAAAATTACAGACGAAAAGGCAAATGTTTTTACGCGGCAATAAAGAAACAATTAAAAAAAATGGGGAAAAGCAATTTATTTGTAAACGGAACTAAAGGCGACAAGGCTATAGTCCTAGGAAACGAAGCTATAGCGCGCGGAGCTTTAGAAGCCGGCATAGGCTATGCTTCTATGTATCCGGGAACGCCTGCTTCGGAAATTATCGCCGTTCTCGATAAAAATAAAAGCAGTATAGAAAATTTATATACCGAATTCAGTCTAAACGAGCACATATCCCTTCACGGCGCCATAGGCGCCTCATGGTCGGGTATAAGGTCGCTCTGCGCTATGAAAAACGTAGGGCTTAACGTTGCAAGCGAGCCGGCTCAGTTTTTATCGTATACCGGAGTAAAAGCAGGCTTAGTGCTTGCCATAGGGTCCGACCCTGGCGCTCCAAGCAGTTCAAACGAGCAGGACGACAGATGGTACAGCCTGCATAATTATATGCCTATAATGGAGCCTTCCAATATTCAGGAGGCGAAAGATTTTACTAAAGACGCTTTCGACATTTCGGAGAAATTTTCTTTCGGCGTTGTTTTAATGGCTCCCTCCAGGCTATGCCATAATGCGGGAACGCTTTATTTCGGGGATTTAAGAGACAGGTCGGAGATTAAAGGAGATTTTAAGAAAGACCCCGAGAATTATTTAAACCTTTTCGGTATGGCGGTTAGAAACCATGCTAAATATTTAGAAAGGAACGAACTCTTAAAAAAATACCTCATAGAATCCAAATTTAATAAAATTATCAACGGAAGTTCGTCTAAAATCGGATTTATATCTTCAGGCGTCGTTTATGCCCATTTAATGGAATCGCTTGATATTTTGGGTGTTTATGACCATAAAATATTAAAACTGGGTTTCACTTTTCCTTTGCCGGGCGAACTCATCGGCAGATTTTTTGAAGGCCTCGATAAAGTAGTTATAGTCGAAGAGGCGGAAGGCTTTTTAGAATTTCAGATTAAAAAAATTGCTTACGAATTGGGATTTAAAGGCGCTATTTATGGAAAAGAATTCTTTAAGCAGACCGGCGAACTTACGATAGACGATGTTATTGTCGGAATAAGCAATTTTTTCGAAAAACCCCTTCCGTCTTATTTTGATTTTGCCGTTAAAAAAGATAAAGAATTAAGGGATAAACTGCCTCAAAGGTCTGGAACGTTCTGCATAGGATGTCCCCATCGCGCGACTTTTTACTCTATTCTTAAAGCCGTCGGTTTTTCTAATACGGAAGGAAAAGAAAGAGAAGCCGTTATTGCTGGAGATATAGGATGCTATACTTTAGGTCTTCTGCCCCCGTATAATGCAATGGATTTTCTTACATGTATGAACGCGGGCTTAGGGATAGGGCAGGCGATAAGTATTTTCGACAAGCAGAAAAAAGTTATAGCCCTCGTCGGCGATTCGACTTTTTATCATTCGGGAATTCCGGTTCTGCTTAATGCCGTTCAAAACGGCTCCGATATTCTTTATGTTATTCTCGACAACAGCTGGACGGCTATGACGGGGCATCAAAAGACCCCTTCCACTCAGAAAGATATCGACGGGAAACCTTCCGCAAATGTTTTAAATTTAAAAGATTTAGTAAAATCCCTCGGCGTTTCTTACGTAAAAAGCCTTGACCCAAACAGCGTAAAAAGATTTGCGTCCCAGATTAAAAGCGCATTGAAAGAACCGGGCGTGAAAGTGATAATCGCTAAAAGGGAATGTATTCTGCAGGAAGCCAGAAGAAATAAGATTTTAAATAAAAAAGGGTCCGGATTTGCGGAAGCAGGAGAATCTTTATACGAGATTCAAAAGTCGAGATGCGTAAAATGCAACGAATGTTTCGTCGAACTTGCATGTCCTGCTATTATTTTAAAGAAAGACGAAGAAACGGGCAACGATTATTACTATATAGACCCTGCTTCCTGCGTAAAATGCGGCGTTTGCTGCGAAATATGCCCAAACAGCGCTATACGCAAAGTCGAATTCGATTTAAAAACCGAATTTAAATTACGGCAAAGAGCGGAAATTAAATCTGCGGAAGAAGTTCCTAACGAAGTTCGGATTAATGTATGAATGTGATGAAAAATAATATATGAAAAAATTCAATATTGCAATAGTCGGTCTCGGCGGACAGGGAATTATAACAATGGGAACCGTAATGAAAAATGCCGCCTTAAGTTCTGATTTGCAGGACGTGTCCGGTTCCGAAAGAAGAGGCGGCGCCCAGAGGGAAGGCTACGTAGAAACTTTCGTAAAATATATATTTTACGAAAACGAATCCGAAATGAAAGACCCGAGAAAAAGTATGCATTCCCCGATGATAGAATCGGGAGGCGCGGACGCCCTAATATCGTTAGAGCCTTTAGAAACTTTAAGGGGTGCGTGCTATATAAATAAAAATTCGATAGTAATCTTCAATAAAACCCCCTATATTCCCATAAGCGTCAGAATGGGACAAACCTCGTATCCCGAAATATCTTTTATCGTTTCCGAGTTAATGAAAATAACCGAAAATATATTTTATTATGATTTCGACGCGATTTCCTTGGAAAATTTTAATTCGCTTACGCAAAAAAATATAATAGCATTAGGCGCTCTCTTTGCAAAGGCCGTTATTCCTATAGAAATTGCCGCTATAGAAAATATCCTGAAGATAGGAAAAGGCTCCGAAAATAATTTGAAAGCTTTCAAATTAGGTTTAAAACTGTGAAAGAAATCGAATTAAAACAATTTTTTGAAGATATAAAATCTTTTATTACAGACAATAAAGAAAGTTTTACGATAATGTCCGCATTAAGAAATAATATGAAAGTCAAAGCCGGATTGCAAATCAAAACCGAAAATAAAACCGAAAAGGATTCCAAATCTTCGAAATCCGATATGTTAAAATTTTTAAAGGACGTTAAGGTAAACGAATGCGTAAAGTGCAGGTTAAGCATTGCGCGCAAGAGTATAGTTTTCGGGGAAGGCAGTCCCGAAAGCAAGCTGATGTTTATAGGAGAAGCTCCTGGCGCCGAAGAGGACAATACGGGAAGGCCTTTTGTTGGAAGGGCGGGGCAGCTTCTGACTAAAATAATAGAATCTATAAATTTGAAGAGAGAAGACGTTTATATCGCAAATATAATAAAATGCAGACCTCCCGATAACAGAAATCCTATGGATGACGAAATAAGCTTGTGCGTCCCATTTCTTAAGGAGCAGATTTCAATAATTAAACCCGAAATAATTTGCACGCTGGGAAAATTCGCTACCGAATTTATTATCGGAAACGATAAAGGTGCAATATCTTCGGTAAGAGGTAGGGAGTTTAATTATGAAGGCATAACGGTAATACCGACGTACCACCCTTCGTATTTACTAAGAAATCCGAGCGCTAAAAGAGAAACATGGGAAGATATGAAAAAAATAAGAGGATTATATTTTAAAAATTAATTTAAAAAATTGGTATATAATATCTATATCGGTTAAAAATAAAATATTCTTATTTAAATCATCAAAAATTTTAATATGGCTTATTTAGCGGACTCCTTAATATTTTTTGCTTTTGTATTAGTCGTTACGGATTTCTTTGCAATGAGCTATGGCGTTTTTACCGCCGCCGGAGCGATTCTTTTTGTAGTCGGAACCGTTATTCTGTTTTCCGTTATGCATGCCGTCCCCGCCTTTTTCATAAGGATTGTCCTGCCTACCTATATTACTTTAACCGTGTTCGTTTCCATTTTTGTTTATTTAGGATATAAAGCTTACAGGGCAAAAGTAAAAACAGGCGGAGCTGCTTTAATAAACGAGGAAGGAGAAGTTGCTAAGGATATTAAAGAAGGAGGGGAAGGCAAGATTTTTATTAACGGCGAACTATGGACGGCTTTTTCCGATAACGAAATAGTTAAAGGCTCTAAAGTGGTCATAACGGAAGTAGATAGCAAACTCAGACTTAAAGTCAAACCTATATAGGACATACAAAATAAATTAATCGCTTCATTAAATGTTTTGCTTATCCGCTTGTCTTCGGCATGCGAAAGCGGGCAGGTGTAAACCTGCATGTGAAGTGTTTCAAAGATTCTGGAGGATATATGGATACGGGTTCTATTTTCTTTGCGGTTATAATAATCGTCGCGGTTATTATAATTTTAAATGCGGTAAGAATTATAAACGAATACGACAGGGCGGTTATTTTTAGGCTGGGCAGGGCAATCAGGGTTAAGGGTCCGGGTTTGATACTTTTATGGCCGGTGATAGATAGAATGGTCAGGGTAACCTTAAGGATAATAACGCTTGACGTTCCGCCTCAGGACGTTATTACAAAGGATAACGTAACTCTAAAAATCAGCGCGGTAGTATATTATAAGGTGGTAGATCCTTTAAACGCCATAGTCCAGGTTTACGATTATAATTATGCGGTATCTCAGTTAGCCCAGACAACCTTAAGAAGCGTATGCGGCGAGGGAGAACTCGATAAACTTTTATCGGAAAGGGAAAAAATAAATATGGAGATTCAGGATATATTGGATAAGCATACCGGCTCCTGGGGCATTAAGGTTACGGTAGTAGAGCTTAAGCAGATAGACCTGCCGCAGGATATGCAGAGGGCGATGGCAAGGCAGGCAGAGGCGGAAAGGGACAGAAGAGCTAAAATAATCAACGCCGACGGAGAATTTCAGGCGGCGCAGAGACTAAGCGATGCGGCTAAAATTATAGCCGAAAATCCCATGGCCCTTCAGTTGCGCTATTTACAAACGCTAAACGAAATTTCATCGACCAATAATACGACTATGATTATGCCTATACCGCTCGATATTATCAGGGAAGTAGGAAAAAGCCTGGGTAACGGCTTTTCCAAATAATGTAATAATGCGGATTTTAAAACAGGAGATTGCAAAATGGAAATTGGAATGATAGGCCTAGGCAGGATGGGAATGAATATGGTGCTAAGGCTGTTGGAAGGCGGGCACAGGGTAGTGGTTTTCAACAGAACGGTTTCCAAAGAAGAGATGGTTGTAAACAAAGGAGCTATAGGTTCTAACTCGGTTGAAGAATTTATGGGAAAACTGTCTGCTCCTAGGGTTGTATGGCTTATGGTTCCGGCAGGACAGCCTACCGACGATATGCTTAGCGAAGTTCTTCAATACGCTCAAAAAGGGGATATAATAATAGACGGCGGCAATTCATATTACAAAGACTCTATAAGAAGGGCAAAAATTTGCGGCGAAAAAGATATTAAATTTATGGACTGCGGTACAAGCGGCGGCATTTGGGGATTAAAGAACGGGTACTGTTCTATGATAGGCGGGGAAGACGAAACTTTTAAGCACTGCGAGCCTGTTTTTAAAACTCTTGCGCCGGAAAACGGCTACCTGCATACCGGCCCTCACGGTTCCGGACATTTCGTAAAAATGGTTCATAACGCTATAGAATACGGCATGATGGAAGCGTATGCGGAAGGTTTCGAGATTATGAAAGCCAGCGATTTCGATATAAACTTAGAGAGGGTTTCCGATTTATGGAATCACGCGTCGGTAGTGCGTTCATGGCTGTTAGAACTTGCGAATAACGCACTGAAAGAAGACCCGGAGCTGGCCAATCTTAAACCCGTCGTCGACGATTCGGGAGAAGGACGGTGGACACTGCAGGAAGCTATAGACAAAGCAGTTCCCGCACCCGTTTTGGCGGATTCAGTATTTATGCGATTCAGGTCAAGGCAGGAAAATTCTTTTGCGGCGAGAATGCTGGCGGCATTAAGGCATCAATTCGGCGGACATCCTATACATAAATAAAAAAGAGGATATCCATTATGTTTATAGACGTCAGCATGGAAATAACGGACGGCATGCTTCACTGGCCGAGCGACCCCGAGGTTAAAATAGACAACTATTCCGAAATAAAAAAAGGGGCAGCCTCAAATAACAGCAAAATTACCTGCGGAGTGCATACCGGAACCCATATAGATGCCCCCCGACATTTTATCGACGAAGGAATAGGGATAGACAGGCTTGATATAAATAAACTTATCGGACCGTGCAGGGTAATCGAGGTACCCCCCGATGTTTCGTCCATATCGAAGGAATTTTTAGTGCCTTTAAATATAAATAAAGGAGACAGGCTTCTTTTTAAAACAAAAAATTCCGGGTGGATAAATAACGCCGATAAAAATTTCCACACTGATTATGTTTGCGTTAATCCGGAAGCATCGAAGTATATGGTCGAAAAAGGAGTAGTTCTTGTCGGCGTCGATTATCTTTCCGTAGAGGGCTATCATGTCGGCCACGATACCCACAAAACTTTGTTGAGGGCAGGCATTGTAGTAATCGAAGGACTTAATCTTTTTAATGCGGCGGCCGGGAATTATAAACTTATAGCTCTTCCCGTTAAGATAAAAGATTCTAACGGCGCTCCGGCAAGAGTGATACTGGAAAAATAGATTATCTTTCGTAATAAATTTATTTAATAATAAAAAATTTGAGGCGGATGAATGGCTAATATGAAACCTTCAGTAATGGTAATATTCGGGGCAAGCGGCGATTTGGCGCATATAAAAATATTTCCCGCATTATACAGCTTATGGGAAGACGGGTTTTTTCCCGATAATTTCTTTATAGTCGGTTTTGCCAGGACTAAACAGGACGATGCCGTTTTTAGAAAAACTATCTTTAATTCCTTAAACGTAAATTGCAGAAAGAAACCTATAGACGAAGAAGAATTTTTAAACTTTTCCAAACATGTATTTTATTTAACTTCCGAATACGGCGGCGATTCAAGCTATCATGAATTAGGCGTTTTTATAGCGTCTAAAGCAAAAGAATATAATATGCCTAAAAACGTGGTATATTATCTTTCCACTCCGCCGAGCGTTTATATCGACGTAATAAACGGAATCGACAACGCAAAACTTACTTCCGCCGAATATAAAGTAGACGGCTTTTCGAGAATAGTTATAGAAAAACCTTTCGGTTACGATTATGAAAGCGCAAAAAATTTAAACGGCAAAATTCTTTCGGTATTTAAAGAGGAAGAAGTTTACAGGATAGACCATTACCTTGGGAAAGAGACCGTGCAGAATATACTTGCGTTCAGATTTGCAAACGCTATTTTCGAGCCTATATGGAATAATAAGTTTATAGACCATATTCAGATATCAGCCTTAGAGTCTATAGGCGTGGGTTTCAGGGCAGGCTACTTCGATAAGGCAGGCATTATAAGAGATATGATGCAGAACCATATGATGCAGTTGCTGTCGCTCGTTGCCATAGAACCTCCTCCACTTCCGGATGCGGACGATTTAAGAAATGAGAAGGTGAAACTTTTAAAAAGCGTCAGGCCGCTCAGTCTAAACGATATAAAAAATTATACCGTAAGGGGGCAGTACGACAGGGGAATAATAGGTGCGAAACAGGTTTTAAGCTATAAGGAAGAAGAAGGAGTACCACCCGATACGCTTACCGAAACTTATGCCGCCATGAAACTTTTTATAGATAATTACAGGTGGGCGGGGGTGCCTTTTTATTTAAGGTCGGGCAAAAGGCTTAAAATGCATAAAACCGAGATAGCTATTTTCTTTAAAAAATTGCCTTACAGCTTATTTGCGAAAATCGGAATAGAAAATATAAAACAAAACTCTATAATTATAACTATTCAGCCTAACGAAGGCATAGCAATAAATTTCGGAGCCAAAACCCCCGGGTTTAAACTTGATATAGAACCGGTCAATATGGTGTTTAATTATAAATCGTCGTTTAAACTTTCGCCGCCCGAAGCATACGAAAGGCTTATATACGATGTAATAGTAGGCGACCAGACTCTTTTTGCGAGATACGACGACATGCTCATTGCATGGCAGTTGATTACATCCGTAATTAACGGCTGGTCTAAAACCGGAACCCCCGTTTTTCCCAATTATGAAGCGGGGTCGTTCGGTCCTAAAGAGGCGGACGCCCTTATTAATTCAGACGGCAGAAGCTGGAATAATTAATATTCGTATTATTATTTATTCAATTCTTTTTTTACGAATCCGTATAAATCTTCGGGGGACAAGCCTGCCAGCGTGTAGAGGTCTTCCGGCTTGCCTGACGAACTGTAAAATCTGGCGCCCATTTTTCTAAATTTAACTGAGATGCCGTTTTCGGCAAGCAAAGAGCCTATCGCCGTTCCTACGCCGGTTTTGACGTTGTGGTCTTCGATAGTAACTATAAAGCCGGTTTTTGCGGCAAGTAGGAGGTCTTCCGTATCTATGTCACTCGGGCAGGATACGTTTAAAAGCATCGGATTGATGCCGTCCTTTTTAAGCATCTCGCATCCTTTCAGCGCATGCGCAAGCATATTGCCGGTAGATATCACCGCAACGTCGCCCCCGTTCCTTATTGCGTCCATTTTGCCGTATTTGAACTCATAACCTTCTCCGAAGAACGGATTTCCGTTTTCGTGAAGTATAACCGGGATAATAGATCTGCCCATTATAAGTCCGAAATTTCCTTTATGGGTTGCTATATAACGCGTTGCCCTGTCGGTCTGGTTAGGGTCGGCAGGCAGTATAACTTTAAATCCGAAAGTAGAGTTAAGAAGCCCAAAGTAATCTATGCACTGGTGGGTTTTGCCGTCTTCTCCTACGTCTATACCGCAATGTGTGCATACTACTTTAAGATTAGAATCGTTTATGTCGTTTAATCTTTGCTGGTTATAAACTTCATCTACTCCGAAAACTCCGAAATCGGCGAAAAAGGTTAGTATATTTTCGGTAGACAATGCACCGGATATAACCGCAGTGTTATGTTCCTGAATGCCGGATTCAAAAAAGTTATCGGGAAAATTTTTTCTGAAAGCGCCCGTTTTAACCGAGCCTTCAAGGTCGCAGTCGAACACCGCGAAAGGAATATTTTTTTGTCCGCCGTTTTTTTTCTTAAAGGTATTTGCGATATTTACAAGCGCATTTCCAAAAGCCGAACGGTTGTCCGTATTTTTTTCGCGGGTGTAAATTATTTCCTCCCCGCCGTCTTTTAATATTAAAAAGTTGTTGTTTCTTTTCTGAAGCGGCTTTATGTTAAAACCGGCTTTCTTTTTATTTATAATTTCGTCCAAATCGTCTTTTTCTCCTATCTCTGCAAGAGCTTTTCTGCAATCTCCGACATTGAGCGTTGCGCCGTGAAATTTTTCCTGATTTTCCATAAAAGAAACGCCCTTTCCCATAACAGTATGCGCTATTATAGCTACAGGAGAAGAAATTGAATGAGCCTGTTTTATAGCTTCATAAATTTCGTCAAAATCATGCCCGTTTATCGTTATAACATGAAATCCGTCTGCTTTAAAATTGTCTTCAATATTATCAGGCATAACGTCAATTGTTTTACCTCCTATTTGAAGACCGTTCTTATCGACGATGACGGTAAGATTATTTAATTTATATTTAACGGCAAATCTTCTTGCTTCGCCTATTTGACCCTTCGCCTGCTCACCGTCTCCCATAACGCAATATATCTGGTTGTTGTAACCATGCAGCCTTGAACTTAAGGCAAAACCGCAGGCCGCCGAAAGGCCTTGTCCAAGGTTGCCCGTATCCCATTCTACCCCAGGAACTGTTTTTTCAATATGCCCTTCAAATGGGTAGCCCGCAGTTCTAAAAGATATAATTGCATCGTTAACGTCGAAGAATCCATAATTTCCAAGAGCCGAATAAACGCCCGGCGAAGTATGCCCATGGCTTACTACGATACGGTCTCTTTCTGGTTTAAATGGATTTTTAGGGTCTAAATTGCAAAAGCCATACAATACGGCATAAATATCGATAGACGACATTGAGCCGCCCGGGTGTCCCGAAGCCGCAACAGTCGTCATTTTTAAAATATCTGCACGGCATTTTTTAGCAATGTCTTTTAAAAATTTTAATTCATTTTCGCCGAGTTCATCTGCCTCGAAATTTCTTTTTAATTCCATTTGCGTATTCCTCTTGTGAATTAAATTTTGAATTATTAGCCTTTTATTAGTATTAGTATTAAATTTATAGTTTAAAACAGCCTAACAAGTTAAATGCCAGCCGTATTTTTTATAGATTTTAAAAGTTTTTCGTAAGCGTCTTCAAAAGATTTAACTCCGTCAATCTGGAGTTTTTCTCCGACGCCGTTTAAATCTATTCCGAATCCAGACAGTTCTTTTATTATTCTAAGAGATTCTTCAAATTCTTCAGCCGCGGTGTCTGGGAGTATTTTTCCGTGGTCGGCTATATGCTCGATAGTTTCGTCCGGGAGGGTGTTTATAGTGTTTTTTCCTATAAACGGCTCTACGTATTTTAAATCGTAATATGCAGGATTTTTTGTGCTGGTGCTGGCGAATAAAAGACGCTGTATATTTGCTCCTTTAGATTTTAAGGCGTTAAATTCCGCGCCGCCGAAAATTTCGTTAAATTTATTGAAAATTATTTTGGAATTAGCTACGCCTGCCTTGCCCAGTAGATTCGTCAGCCTTTCTTTTTTTGCAGGATGGTCTGCCGAGGCGGCTATTAAATCGTTTAATAATTTATCGACGAGGGTATCGACGCGGCTTATAAAAATACTTGCGACCGAATGTATCCCCGATAAATTGAATCCGTTTGCAAGGGCCGATTTTATTCCTTTAATATAGGCATCGGCAACCGCAATGTAATGATTCAAAGAAAACATTAACGTGATATTAAGGTTTATGCCTTTCGAGATAAGTATAGGAATGACTTCCAAGCCTTCTTTAGTGGCGGGTATTTTAATCAGCACGTTTTTCTCGTTTATAAGGGAAAAAATTCTGAGAGCTTCATTAGTAGATGTTTCGGCATCCGTAGCTATATCCGGGGAGACCTCGATACTTACAAAACCGTCGTTGCCTGCCGATTTTTCGTAAACGGGCTTAAGAATCTGAGCGGCAGATTTTATATCCTCTATTGTAATAGCGTCGTATATTTCAAAAGAAGTTAATTTTCTCGCGGAAAGTTTTTTAATTTTTTCCGGATATCCGCATTTTCCGGAATTAATAGCTTTTTCAAATATAGAAGGATTCGAAGTTATTCCGGTTATAATTCCGTTTTGAACTAACTTTGAAAGGTCGCCGGAATCTAGCATGCACCTCGATATATTATCTAACCATGGACTTTGGCCGTAGGACTGCATTTTTTTAAATTCGGCGCTTTTAGATACGATAAAATCGATATTCATAACGTTAATCCCCCTGTTTATTTCAGCTATTCCTTATTATTTTAATTATTTTTAAAAAACAGCCAGTCGTTTTCTCCGGCTTTGGAAAATTTTAACAGAGTGTATTCCCCGGCCAATTTTTTACCCTTAAAATCCAGTATATATTTTGATTTATCTTTTTTTATAAGACTGTATTTTCCGCTGTCCCAAATTTTTACTTCTCCTGCTCCGTAGTGCCCTTCCGGTATAGTTCCCTCAAAGCCGGCATAAGAAAGGGGATGGTCTTCGACTTTTATCGCAAGATTCTTTTTCCCGCGCTCCAAAGGAGGTTCCTTGGGCAGGGCAAAAGAACTCAGGATGCCGTTTTCTTCTATTCTTAAATCCCAGTGAAGATGGCTTGCGTGATGTTCGTGAACCACAAATATTTTATCCACTTAAAAATTATATCATAAAATAATTTATAATTTATGAAGATAACAGGCTTAATAAATTATAGTGATGTTATTTTTATTATTTTATAATATAATGGCATTAATTGATAATAAAAAAATAAAAATACCTAAAACAAGCGAAAAGTTTAAGATTAAAAATGGCGGCTAAAAATTCTAATATCTGGAACGCTTTTCTAAGGATATATATAGGGTTGTTTTTTCTTTATGCGGCGCATTTTAAGCTGAATCCCGCTTTCTTCGCAGGTCTTCATAATAAACTTGCATATTACGCGAACCATGACCCTTTGTGGTTTTACGGCATATTTCTAAGCCGCGTCGCCGTTCCGAACGCATTTTTGTTTGCTATCTTAATAGTTATGGGAGAATTGTTTGCCGGCATTTTTTTAACGGCGGGCTTTATTACCAGAATAGCCGCTTTTGTCGCGATATTTTTAAATTTAAACTATCTGTTTGCCATGTACTGGATAAGCCCGTCGGAATTAGGCGTAAACCTGACGTTTATAATATGCGAATTAGTTATTATATTTACCGATTCCGGAAAAACGTTTGGCATAGATGCTTTATTTTAGCCGGAATTTAAAAATATATTTTAATTTAATCCAAAATCTGATAAAATAATAACCAAGATATTTCTTCACGGTGGATGTAGCTCAGCTGGTAGAGCCCCGGATTGTGACTCCGGTGGTCGCAGGTTCAAAACCTGTCATCCACCCCACTTAAAACCGCATATTTTATAAGGTTTTCCCGTTTCAAGCATTTATAATATTTAATCAAATAATATATTTTTACCTATTTATTTCTTTTTTATGTTTATATTTTCACATAGTTGATATATCCTCCCCCAGTTCTTATCTTAAAATGCTTGTAAAATAAAATAGTATGTCTATTGTAAAGAGAGGCAAATATATCAAAGATGGATACCCTATACGTTAATAGAAGCTTCTGTGCGGGTTAATTATGATAGTCGGGCCCTTTTCGCGTTTTTTCTTCAAAATTATGTAAACTTTTAATATCCCGCAAAGGAGGTTTCCCAAATAGACGGCTATATTCTCGGCTGAATTGGGACGGACTTTCATAACCTACTCTGAACGCAGCGGTAGATGCATCTATTCGTTCTGTCAACATCAGCCTTCTTGCTTCGTTAAGACGCAACCATTTTTGAAACTGCAAAGGACTCATTGAGGTCATTACGCGAAAATGATTATGAAACGCAGACTTACTCATATTGGCTTGTTTTGCAAGGCCGTTAATATGCAAAGTTGTGGTAAAATTGTTTTTAAGCCATGTTATTATCTGTGCAATTTTATTCCCCTGACTTCTGTCGGAAACTATATTGCGCAAGCGCATACCTTGTTCGCTAACAAGCAGGCGGTAAAAAATTTCACGTTTTATTGTTGCAGCTAAAATCGGTATATTTTCCGGTTCATAAATCAAATCTGTTAAGCGATTAAATGCATTTATAAGCGGCAAAGTAATTTTTCCTGTGGCCATACCCCTTTCTGGCTGCTGCCGATTAAAATACGGAATATTGCCCTCTGCTACTAACCCAGCAATTTCATTTATATCAATCTTTAAAACTAAACCAAGGTAAGGCTTTTCTTTGCTTGCTTCAGTAATTTGAACGAGAGCCGGTATATCTATTAAGGTTAATAAAAAACGGCTTTCATCGTATATATATGTTTCATCCGCTAAAACTACCTTTTTAGACCCTTGCGCAATTAAGCAAATACGCGGTTCATATAATATGTTTTCAGGTTTAGTAGGACTTTCAGTTTTATAAAATGATAATCCTGGTATCGCAGGTATATTGCTTTTATTATTATTGGTTAATCTTAAAATTCTTTTTTTTAAAGACTCAATCTCTGTTTCCATAATATTTTATTATAAAAATATAAATGTTATAAAATTACGTTATCAATGCTGTATTTATTTATAAATAATAACAAATCAAACTGATCCCTTCAATAAATATTTGCCATTCTTCGGACTATTAGGCAATAAATCAAGACGATTAGGATAACGAACTGCTATTTTAAGTGATATAATTTTAGAAATAAAGATAAGCTATTTAAAAAAAATTTAAAAATCTCGTCAACTTGTGTTTGTTTGTAAATTTTTGTTTCCAAACCGACTACGCCAATGCCTGTTAACTTATATATCAATTAAATTAAGATAAATAAAAATAAAATATTTTTTATATCGTAAACAAATTTTAAGGAGGTAAAGACAAATGGAAAAACGCAAATTAGGAAACGGCGGACTTGAAGTTTCGGCAATCGGGCTCGGTTGTATGGGAATGTCTCACGGATACGGAAAACCTGCAGATAAAAAGGAGATGATAAATCTTATACATAAAGCCGTAGATACGGGTATTACTTTTTTCGATACCGCAGAAGTTTACGGTCCTTTTACAAACGAAGAGCTTGTAGGAGAAGCACTATCTTCATTAAGAGATAAGGTTATTATAGCGACTAAGTTCGGTATA